>JBGSHH010000745.1:0-1867 GCA_041752355.1 Pirellulaceae bacterium
ATCGCGACCACGTGACACGGCGGTGAATTCTCATCGAAGAGACACAAGATGCAGCAGATTTACGTCGCCCTACAGTCTAATCCATCGTCAAAGTCGGTGAAAGATGGGGGGTGCACACCCTACGCTATGCCAACAGTCGTCCATACAATTCGCGAATTTGCGCCGTCATCACCTCATGGCGAAACGGTTGCTCGCAGCGAGCGCGACCGGTGGCTCCCATGCGATCACGCAGCGCGGGATCCACGATCAGTTTCTCCAAGGACTGTACCAACGCTGGCACATCGCCTGGCGGCAACAGGTAGCCGGTGACATCGTTGGTCACTACTTCTCGTGCGCCGTCGATATCAAAACTCACCGCCGGCTTGCCTGCCAGGAGCGCTTGCGGCAGCGCGCGCGCGAGGCCTTCGCGCAAACTGCAATGTACGAGGATATCCATTGCGCCTAAGAGCGCCGGGATGCGCGTCGGCGGCACGAGTCCGGTGAAGATAAAGTTCTCGTGGAGTCCGGCGGCGGCGATCTCTTGCTGGAACTTCTCTCGCCACAGACCATCCCCTACGAACAGGAAACGGACTTGCGGAAAATTCGGCACCACTTCCTTCGCGGCGGCGATCACGTACTCATGCCCTTTCAACTCAAACAGCCGCGCGATCTTCCCGATCACAACATGCTCGTCGCGCAAGCCGAGTTCGCGACGCACTTCCTGGCGATGATCGTTGGCGTGCAAGAATGGGTCGACGTCCATGCCACTATAGATCGTCGTGAATTTCTCGCGCGGCGCGATGTTCGCGTTCACCATTAGATCGGTCATAGCATCGGCCACGCTCACCAAGGCGTGGCAACGCTGGGCCGCATAGCGCTCGCACACTTGATAAAAGCGATTCACTCCCCTCCCCTGATACGGACCAAACGGCGCGCCGTGAATGGTATGCACAATCGCCTGTACGCGACACGCATGCGCCGCCAGGCGTCCGAGGATGCCACCTTTAGCGCTGTGCGTGTGGACCACATCGGGTTGGAAATCCTTGATGACTCGTTGGAGTTGGCGATAGCTTTGCCAATCACGCCAGGGATGAATCGCGCGACGCAGCGCATCAACATAAACCGTGCGCACCTCCCCTGCCCCAGGCATCTTTTGCAGCAGATCCCCTTCGGGTCCCAGCGCCGGCCCGGTGATTAGCAGCACGTCGTCGCCGTGAATGCGCAGCAGATCGAGACAAGTGAACAGCGTGTTCTCTTGCGCGCCACCGACGATCATGCGGGTGATGATGTGCGCGATTTTCATAGAAAGAAGCTAGCTTGGCTCCGGACGATCACCCGGGAACTCAATCCACAACAAAAACAACGCTTCGGCCGGCGCGGCCATGCCTGCGCGACGGCGATCGCGCGAGGTCAACACATCGGCGACCCACGCAGGCGGAAAGTTGCCTTTGCCGACTTCGACCAGCGTGCCAGTGATGTTGCGTACCATGTTATACAGAAATCCGTTGGCTTCGACTTCGATCGCGATCCGCTCGCCATGATCCATGTCGCAGCGCTCGACCGAGACACGATAGACCGTGCGAACGGTATGCTCCCGCGCCGCGCCGGTGCTTTGCAAGGCTTTGAAGTCGTGCTCGCCCACCATGTATTGCGCCGCCGCTTGCATGGCCGGGACGTCAAGCACTTTGGGAATATGCCAACAGTAGCGACGGCCGATCGGGTCGCGTATACGGCTATCATGCAGCACATAGCGATAGCACTTGCGAACCGAATCGCGAATGGCGTTGAAACCAAATGGCGCGTCGACGATCTCCTTCACCACCATGTCAAACGGCAATTCGGCGTTGAGCGCCTTACGCAGTTCGTTGTTGGTCAGGCGTGTTTCGGT
>JBGSHH010000746.1:0-2649 GCA_041752355.1 Pirellulaceae bacterium
CATCGTCTGTCCTCCGCCTGTATTTCCTTGGACTTCGCCCGACAAACCGGATAGCTCAGTGACCGTCTCATCACCGTAAAAGGAAAAATGTAAATCGGAACTTGCACGCTGTAAACACCGCATCACCGCGAGAGGTTCGCACTGGGTTTTAAAGAGTGCGAAGAAAGGTGCCGTCCAAAAGGGATGGCATTTATTGGGCCCCTTCGCCCAAGAATATGGACGGCACATTCTCTCCTCGCCCGGAGGGCGCAAGAATCTAGCCGGGGATGGAATCCCCGGAGTCGATGTCCGCGAGCTCGAGTCTCCGGAGGCCCTTTCAGGGGCCGCACATATCGTTCCGGCCCCTGAGAGGGCCTTTGGCACGAAAATGATGGTGGGCGCAATGTCCCAGGCATTTCATACCTGGCTAGATTCTTTGGTCCTCACATCAAGTGGCTATCGACTCTACCTCGCGTCGTGGAAGAAGCTACACAAAGACCACTACTACCTGGACAGGTGCGATCAGAATCGCCAAATGGTATTTTGGGTCAATAAAGGAGAACCACTGAAATGCCTCGGATCCCATTACTGGAAGAATCCGCCTGGAAGACCGCGATTTCGCAGTTGCATCCAATACATCAAGAAGCCATTCAAGCGGCAAAGGACGAACTTAGCATGCGTAAGGCCGCATGTAATCTCGTCCGCATGGCACTCAAGGAATGCGATTCACCAGATCCACGAATGATTGTGGTGCTGGAGGCTGTCGAAGCATTCTGTTCAGGAAGTCTGGCCTGGACTCGTGTCGTGGAGCTCCGTGAAGATTGCGAAACCATCGCATGGGAGGCAGTTGAGATCCAACAGCGTATGCCGCTGGGTACGGAAAGATTCGATGACGATATCGCATTATTTGAGGCGCAGATTTTCGCTGGATTGTACTCAGCTATCCTGGCCTGCACATTTGATTCCGCGAGGTCATCGCTAGCGTGGGCACTAGACTCGATTTGCCATGTTGTTGGCGTGCGCCAAAGGATTCGCAACGATCTTCAAATTCATTCGATCATGTCCACTGTGAATTAGTCAATAAATATTGTGTATGGTGCAATTACTCGAACAAGTGAAAGTGGATTGACATCCATGAGCGAGCCGTTGGTTGCGGTAAGGGCGAGCGAAGTACGGCAGAGCAGAAGACACGGCAGGCGGGACGCCTACCCCACGTAGCCAGCACAATTTCCATACTCATGCGTCGGGTTGGCGTTTGGGGAGAATTCCCTATAGTGCTAAGGGATGCTGTTGTCGATTCGGCGACGTCAACTTTCCGCTTGCCCAGAACGCGAGACGATGAAAATTCCCGATTGGCTTCCCGATACGCACCGTCCCATGGGACCGGAGCGCCGGCCGCGGCGCACGTTGATCGAGCCCTTCTTGCGATCGTTCGTGCGGTTCCTGCATATCGAAGCGGCCGGCGGCATCGTCTTGTTGCTCTGCACCTTGGTCGCACTGTTCTTGGCGAATTCTCCCTGGGCGGTGCCGTTCGCAGAGTTTTGGGAAACCGAGATCGGCTTCTCGATCGGGACGTTCGAGCTCCACAAGTCGCTCCTGCATTGGATCAATGATGGGCTCATGACCATCTTCTTTTTCTTGATCGGCCTGGAGATCAAGCGGGAGATTGTCTTTGGCGAACTGCGCGATCCGCGCAAAGTGGCGTTGCCCGCCGCCGCCGCGCTCGGTGGCATGTTGGTGCCGGCCGCCGTCTATTTGATGTTCCAGTATGGTCGTCCGGGCGAAGCAGGCTGGGGCATTCCGATGGCGACCGATATTGCGTTTGTCGTCGGCTTTCTCACGTTGCTGGGCAAACGCATTCCCTTGAGTTTGAAGATTCTGCTGCTAACGCTGGCGATCGTGGACGACATCGGCGCGATTCTGGTGATCGCAGTGGCTTATACGTCCGATACGTCGGTGATGTTTCTGCTGCTGGGCCTGGCAGGCTTTGGCGTGACGAATGTGCTGGCCCGCATCGGTGTGCGATCGGTGACTGTCTATGCGCTATTTGGCGCGGCGATTTGGTTCGCCTTCTATAAGTCCGGCATTCATCCGACCGTGGCGGGGGTCGTACTGGGCTTGCTAACGCCTGCGCGTCCGTGGTTGGCGGAGCAAAGTTTGATGTATGTCGCGGAGAGTGTCGCGCAACGCTTGCGCGAGGATCACGACAACGACGACATGACGCATCACGAAGAAGCGGTGCAGCTGGTGGAGTACACCGCGCGCGAGACCCTCTCGCCGTTGGATCGTCTGGAGACGGTTTTGCATCCGTGGGTCGCGTTCGCGATTATGCCCCTGTTCGCGCTGGCCAATGCCGGAGTGACGATCGAACCGTCGGCGCTGACCGAACCGATTGCGATCGCCGTGGCGTTGGCATTGCTGATTGGCAAGCCGGTGGGGATCGTGGGCTTCAGTTGGGTCGCGGTGAAAATGGGAGTCGCGAGCTTGCCCAGCGGCGTCAACTGGCGCGTATTGCTGGGCGCTGGTTGCCTGGCAGGCATCGGCTTCACGATGTCGTTGTTCATCGCAGGCTTGGGCTTAGAAGGGGAGCAACTGCGCGCAGGCAAGATCGGCACGCTGCTCGGTTCGGCGCTCAGCGCCGCCTTGGGGATGGGGCTGCTGCTGTATTGG
>JBGSHH010000747.1:0-4736 GCA_041752355.1 Pirellulaceae bacterium
GATGGTAACCGCAGTGCCGTCCCCCGCTGCAATGTCGTCAAAAGAGTGAAAGCGGTCGTCGGGAAACGGTGTGCCAGCGCCGGTGACCGTGACGAAACTTGTGCAGTGCTTGTTTAACTTCGTATTGCCGGGGCGGTTGTAGTCGTGCTCGGCAAAATAACTGTATTGTTGACAAAGTGTATCGTTGGCAGGCGAATTCCAAGGGACTTTGAAATCGTAGAGATTGTAGAACGGATCGGACATAATATGGGGAATTAGCGAAATCCGCCAGGAATGCATCGGAGTCCCAGTGGGATGACAAATCCGCGCCCGTGGATAGCACTTGACCGCATCACAATAATAGTGCATCGCCATTACCAGATTTTTGGCGGTATTCTGCGACTGCATCCGCCTCGCCGCCTCGCGCGCCGCCATCACAGCAGGCGCAACCAACGCAAAGAAGATTGCCACCACCGTTATAACGAAGAACATCGCCCGCAAGCCGAAGCGGAAACCAGGATTTACGATGGGGAGTTCTTCGTTCACTGCGCAGCTCCCGGCAGCGTTACCTTCTCCCCGCCAGCAATCGTCAACATCGCCTTGAGGGTTTCCGGCGGCGTATCTTGTGGAAGAAACTTCACACTGCCATCGGCCATGCCGAATAGCGCACCATTCGTGCGGCGATTACCGAAATGTGGGCGAGTGGTGGCGCGATCGTTAATTTGATAACTCATGTTGTCGATCCGCAGGTCGCGAGGTTCGTACCACGGGATATTCGAATTGTCGATTTCGACAATGACAATCGTGGTAGACGGATCGTCAACCACATCACTGAAAGCAAGAGGCGGTCCATCGGGAAACAGAGTGCCAGGACCGACCACGGCCACAAAGTTCGTCGCCTCGATCACTGGATTGTTGGCAGCGGGATGGTGGAACAGCCAATACTTCACACCCTGTAGCGCTGCCAGATTGGCCGGAGCATCCCACGGTTGCGAATGGTCGATTTGATACCACCAATGAGTACTGAGTGTGCCGTCCTCGTCCTCACGTGGGCCGATTTGATCGACGAAAGCGGTGATCGAATATCGCCAACCGAACATGGCGCGATGCGACGGATCATACGTGACTGCTGGCGGAAGTGTCTTGTAAGCATCCTGATAGTTGTAGAGCGCCAATACGATATTCTTGACGTTGTTCGAGGCGGCCATTTGCCGCGCGTTCAACTGCGCAGCGCGGAACACGGGAAGAATGATCGCAACTAAGCCGCATAACCCACCAAAGATCGTCAGCGCGACAAACATTTGCCGTATCGAGAACCGCCAAGTGTTCGTGGTCGGAAGGGTCGCCGTGCTCATGACACAATTCCAGAATACCGAGCTGATGAGAAGAGGTTTATTACTCTACCGCGCTTTGCCAGGCAGGTTCAAGCAAATAACGGCACCCATCACGGCAGCGTGACTTTCTCCCCGCCAGCAATCGTCAACATCGCCTTGAGGGTTTCCGGCGGTGTGTCTTGTGGAAGGAAGCGGATTTGACCGTCTGCCATACCGACCCAAGCACCTCGAGAACGTCGATTGCCGATGCATGGTATGGTGCGATCGGGGTCATTGATCTGAAAACTCATCTGATCGATGTGCAAGTCGCGCGGTTCATACCAGGGAATGTCCGAGTAATCGATTTCGACGATCATGATAGTCGTCGCCGGATCGTCCTGAATGTCGCCGAAGGAGAGTGGATTGCCGCCAGGAAACAGTGTGCCAGGGCCGACAACAACCACGATATTCGTGGCGAAAGCGCAGGCATTTGTCGACCCGGGCCGCCCAAACATCGGCTGATCGAAACTACATAGGTTCACGTTTGTCGGGTCATTCCAGGCGGCGTTCGTGTTATAGGCAGCGAAGAGCGGTCCTCCTTCGATGTAATCGAGCAGTGAAGTTCGCCAGCCATAGACGGCGACATTGTTCGAGTTGTATGTAATTGCGGCTGGCAAGATTTGATGTGAATCGTGATAGTTATGCATCGCGACCACCATGAATTTGATGTGACCACCCATTTGCATTCTTCGCGATTCGGCGCGGGCGTCGTCGATCCGATGAGAAATGACGACTGCAATTGCCAGAAATACGGCCACGACAGCCATGCTCAGTAACAGCGAACGAAGAGTGAAGCGGTAACGGGGCATCTTGTTTCCATACTCACGCGGATTGCTCACGGCAGCGTTACTTTCTCACCGCCAGCAATCGTCAGCATCGCCTTAAGCGTTTCCGGCGGGGTGTCTTGCGGTAGAAACTTAATTTGGCCATCGGCCATGGCAACAAACGCTCCTTTGGACTTTCGATTGCCGATGCATGGTTTGCTGCGATCAGGATCGTTGATCTGGAAGCTCATTTCGTTAAAGCTCAGATCTCGTGGTTCGTACCAGAGAATGTCCGAGTCGTCGATTTCCACGAGCAGGATGGTCGTCGAAGGGTCATCTTCAATGTCGCTCATCGAGCGCTTTTGATCGAGTGAAAAAAGCGTTTCTTCGCCAGTTACGACAACGAAGTTTGTGCAGTATTCATTGGCGTTTTTGGCTCGAGGATTGCCAAGTTGACGTTTAGCGAGATTATATTTTCGACAAACCTCTTGATTGTGTTCGGAGTTCCAGGACTGTTGACGATCATATTCGCGTTCTACAAGACCAGCTTCCAAGAAAGGGGCAATCACGACACGCCAAGAGCGAGGAGGTTCTTCGTTCGATTTGCCTTTTGATGCCGCTGCGGGAAAGGAGCCAAAGGCAATCTCATAGGTCATTAGCCCAAGTGCCACTTGATTCTGGTTGTTTTGGGCGATCATGAGTTGGGCGGCATTTCGTCGTTCATTGACTATGCCGCCGACAACGAAATACGCGAAGACGGCTACACTAGCAATGACAACGACGGCGAGTAATGGGGTTGAGATTCGGTATCGTGACACTGGAGTTCCTGTTGATGAATTGCTGTCGTAACTTGTTGAATCATTGAACTTTGGACGGCTACAATACCGCGATCATGGTGGCGATACTTTCTCACCGCCAGCAATTGTTAGCATCGCCTTAAGCGTTTCCGGTGGAGTGTCTTGCGACAGGAATCTTACGCTGAAATCGGCCATGCCGACGATCGCCCCTTGGAAATGTCGATTGCCGATGCAGGGCTTACTTCGATAGGGATCATTGATTTGGAAACTCATTTGATCAAAGTGTAGATCGCGCGGCTCGTACCACAGAATATCCGAGTGGTCGATCTCGACGAACATGATCGTCGTGGCGGGATCGTCGGATACATCGGAAAGGGAAGTCTTTCGGTCAGCCGGAAATAATGTGCCCGGGCCTGTCACAACAATGAAGTTGGTGCAGAATTGGTTCTGGTTGTGAGTCCCCTCGCGTGCAAAGTAATCATGTGCCAAGTTGCGACGTCTGCAAAGTGAGTCATTTGCAGGCGAGTTCCACGGCAGCGACGATTCGTAATCGGAGTTAAAGTTGACCTCACATAAATACACAGCAATGGAGGCCCGCCACGATTTCGCGGGTCGCTCTTGCGCATCACTAATAGTTGCCTCGGGGAACGCCTTAAATGTTGCCTCATGACGAAGCAAAGCTAAAGCAATTTGCTTTGCTTGATACATCGTCGCCTTTGAATTCGCACTATCGCGCGCCCTACGCTCTGCTTTCACCCCAATCGCCAATCCCACCGCCGCAAGCGCGATTACGGCCAGCAGCGCCTTGATGGAGAAGCGAAAACGTTTGGTGGGATGGTTACTCATAATCCCCAAGGGGTCGTCGGCGTGGCTAGATACTCTATTTCCTGCAAATCGGCTAGCAAGTATAATTCAGAAGCAGTCTTCGTTTGCAAGGGACGTCACACATGTCAACGGCAATTTCTTTTGATGCTTTCGAGCGCTGTCTCGACCCAGTATTCGCGCTGCTGTCGAAAGACCAGCAGGCTTCGTTGATCGATCTGCGCGGCGACGTGCCACTTCAACAACGAATGGCTGAACTTTTCTCGAAATCGAACGAAGGCGAGTTAACCGACGACGAACGCGCCGAGTACGAAGGCTATGTGCGGGCGAATCTTTATTTGGCGACCGTTCAGTCCCGGATCCGTAAACAATTGCGCGATCAGGCCGACTGATGGATGCCGCCACTCGTCGTTTGGTTATGGCTCGCGCACAGGTATGTTGCGAATATTGCCAATTGCCTGAAGCTGCATCGCCGTATGCGCCCGTACAAATTGAACATATTGTCGCCAAGAAGCACGGAGGTTCGAATGCCGAAGACAATCTCGCAATCGCCTGTTTTCACTGCAACTGCCATAAGGGAAGCGATCTTTCTGGCCTCGATCCGGAATCCGGAATCTTGACGAGATTGTTCCATCCTCGGCAAGATCAGTGGAGTTCACATTTTGCATGGCACGGGGCGGAGATTCACGGCATCACAAGTATTGGCCGAACCACCGTTTATGTACTCCGCATGAATGCCCCGGCACAACGAGAGATTCGTGAGGCGTTACTGGGTGAACAATAGTTGGTCGCGTGCTAACCCGCCTTCAGCATCCTTAAGAACTCCCGCATCAACACCGTGTTATCGTGCCAGGTTCTGGCGGTGATGAGATTGCCGTCGATGACGTGATCGCGATTGACGTACGTCGCGCCACCTTGCTCGGCGTCGAGCGCGCACTTGGCGACGGTGGTCACGGTCTTACCACCAATCACGCCGGCGGCGGTGAGGATCTCGATGCCGT
>JBGSHH010000748.1:0-13847 GCA_041752355.1 Pirellulaceae bacterium
GAGTTCGTTGAGCTTCTCCGGCGAGGCCTCGACCAGCGCCACATCGCCGTTTTCGGCTTGAATAAGCAGGCAATCGCCCACGCCGAGCAATTGCCCTTGACCATAGTCTCCCAGACGGCGACGCTTCCCCTTCCACATCGACTTGCCGGTCGAAATCTCGACGCATTCCAAAATGCCATCCGACAGCGCGTAGGCAAAGTCGCCGATGACCGCCGCGTTCGTAAACTTTGTTTTGAGAACTTGCGGCTCAGCCCAATTTGTAGACACCGACCACTTGCCGGTATCGTCGACCAGGACTCGAATCAACCGCGCGCCAACGCCATAACCTTTGGAAAGCAGTAGTTGATCTTCGCCGATTAAATGCGGCTGTGACGTTGTCGCAGCGCCTCCACTATCGCCAGCATAATCCATCTCCCACAGTAGTTTTCCCGATTCCGGCGTGTGGCCCGAGATGGTGTCTTCATTGACGGAAACGATTTGTCGCGTGCCAGCCAGGTTGAACAACATCGGTGACGCGTAGCTCACCTGCTTGTTCCCCGCACGCCACACAATCTCGCCGCTCTCTTGTTTCAGCGCGACCAGGGACGTGTATTTACCCGCAGGACCGCCAGCGGGTATCACCACCAAATCGTCGACAATGAGTGGTGACGCCGAGCGACCCCAAGCGACTTCCAGGGCTTCCTTCGCCAGATCAGAACGGGTTTCTTCGAGTAGATCGATTCGCCACAGCACATCACCCGAGGCGCCATCCAGACAAAGCACGACACCCGCCGCACCGACGGTGTAAACGCGACCGTTGTGAATCGTTGGCGTACTGCGTGGGCCAATGCCGCCGAGGACTGTGCTATGTCGCCCCGCTTCGGAATGCGTCCAACGGAGCTTCCCAGTAAGGACTTCGTAACACGTGACTAGTTCCTCTTCGCCGCGCTGTTCGAGCGTGACGGCAAACCCATTGGCAGCCGCGAAGGCCGACCAACCTGCGCCGATTTCCTGCTTCCAGAGGAGCTTGGGCGGATGCGCGGTCCAATCACGATCGAGCAGCGGTGTTGCAATGTAGGCATTGCGATGGGGACCGAGAAACTGCGCAAAGTCGTGTGGCGTCGTGGTGCTGAAATCGACGGGATTATTCGGTTGCTTGCTGACCTCCAAGTCGTTCAGTGTGCTGTCTTTGGGGGGCGCAAAGCGATCGACGAAGCGCGGAATCATATCGCCGGAGACGCCATCGATGCGATATTTGATGAAGAAAAAAGTGAGCGAACCGAGAATCGCCACGAACGTCAGCACGCGCAACAGGCTGGGATAACTGCTCAGAAGCAGAAACCAAAGCAGAAGCGTGACGCTTGCGATAAATCCCAGAATGAGCGTTAGCAGGTTGACGATGGCGATATCGCCAACGAAATCGACATTCCGTACCAGCAGTAGCACTCCCATCGCCAGTAACACGATGCCGCTGGTGATCACGCCAGGAAGATAGCGCGGACGCTTCACTGGAGTCGCGAGTGCCGAGGTTGGTGCCGCATCAGACATAGCTTGGCTCGCCGAGAACAAATAGGAAAATCACACGTTTCCCGATTATAGGCGCGCAAAGAATATCGACTAGTAGGTGCTTACCGGCCACTGATGCCCACACTCCAGCCAACGCGACGCGGAGGCGAATGATGATGGTGGTGTCGCCAATAGGGGGCGGGCGGGCCATAGACCACCGGTGGGCCGTAATAGTGTTCTTCGACGATTACCGGTGGTCCATAGGCGGGTTGGGCGTAGACCGGCGCAGGCGAGCTCACCATTGCACCTGGTGGGGGCGCGGTTTGCATGGCATTGATCACGCGATCGCTCACCCCTTGGCTTTTGAGCGTGATCAAATCACCAGCTTGCGGACGTTGAATGATTCCATTCGCACGAATATGGGTGGTGATGACATCGTCACCTAGTCCCGCTTGCGACATGGCGACGACATCGGCAGTCGTCACTGCGCCGGAAAGTTGCCTGCCCATGCGAGCTTGAATCTCGGCGTTGTTGCGGGCAACATCTTGATCGATGGCATCGCCAATCACCGCGCCGGAGATTGCGCCGACCGCCGCGCCGACTATTGCCCCTTCGGCGGCGTTACCGCTCCCTTCGCCAATAAGCGCTCCCAGGCCAGCACCACCAAGTGCTCCAACGCCTGCGCCGCGATCGGCATAATAGGGTGAGCGACAGCCGGCAAAGCCAACCATCAGCAGCGAGAACGCAAGCAGGCGAGAGAACATGGGAGACGATCCTTCGTCGATGATCCAGGCGGGAAGCGACCTCAATGTCGCTGGCAATTGTGGAACATGATCGAACGAACGCTGAAGATCGTCAAGAGGAAAACGACGCAACGATGACTGCTAGCGATGCTACTATTTCTTTTCGTCAGTCACTTTCGCCTGTTGTTCGTCGTTGAACTTTTTCCACTTATCCAATGTCGCCTGGCGCTTCTCTTCGTTCTCAAAGCCAAGTGAGTAAACATTCGCCACCAATTGTGGATTGGGCGAAAAACGATCGAATCCAAACGCCTTGGGATCTTGCTTTTGCAAATGCAACATCGAGAAAACCGCCACGTCGCGCAACTGAGTTTGATACATCACCTTGTTGACTTGTTGCTGGGTGCAGACGGTTTTATCGTCGATCATTTTCGACAGCATGGGAAGATGTTCCTCATCTCCCATTTTGGCGACCGCCAACATCGCGTATTGCTTGATGTGTGCCGCTGCGGCTTTATTGTCGAGCAATTTCACTGCCGATTTTAGTCCCTCCTCCTTCAAGTCGAGTTGCATCGACAGCATCAGCCCTTGATAAGCGCTGTTGTCATCCGCCTTGAGCATGAAGTGGCCGAGCAGCTTCCGCATCAAGGGGCCGCGCTCGGCCGATTGCACGCTCTCGCGAAAAACCTGCTGATAACACAACGAAAAGATCTGCGAGTTGCCGTTAACTGGCATGGAGACCTTGTCGTTGCTTCCCGCCAAAAGGAACGTGCCAATGCTGCCGATGGTCACAGGCGTGTTAAAGCTGTTAATATTTTGTTGGGTGCGAATCACTCGTTGCGAAATCTGCGTGCCTGCCTGATTTGGGTCGCCATCGATGGCGTTGAGAATGTCCGGTTCAGCGCGATACATGTCGACATACAGATGACGCACATTTGTGTCATCGCCGAGCAGGTCGCGCAACTGCTTCCAGGCGGGAAAGTCATATTCCTTCTTGAGATCTTGGTCCTTAATAAAGTCCACCAGTTGGCGTTCGATGGCGCGGACACGAATATCCGCCAGCAATCGTTCGCACTGATACTCAATTTCGAGGTCGCCACTTTTGAGTCCCGCTACTAACGCTGCGCGGGCGGCTTCCTCGCGATTCTCGAGTTCCAGACGAGCGCGCTCGCGCTTGGCGTACGATTCGTCGCCAAGTTGGTCGACCAATTGCGCGGGCGTCAGAGCCGCCTCGGGGGTCGCATCGGCGGCGTACGAATAGGAAATAGTCCCAGGAGCGATCGATAGCATCAACGCCCATCCCAATACCGATGGCAACACGGCTGACCGCATGACGATCCTCCCACAGACATAGACCCTTCAAACCAAGACAGCCCTCCATTTTAGGCATATTCCGCCGTTCCCGTCTAGGATCAAGTTTTCCGGCGTCCTTGTGACCCGCTCGCGGAAGCTTTACAATCAGGGGACTTAGGGATTTGCGGCCGCTTGCAGCCTTCACTGCTAAAGAGCCAAACTCGTTCGCGTCATTGCCACCAGCCGTTGGCATTGTACGCGCGGCTTCGCTGGTCCCTGCGACCTTACTCCCACGGCGGGAGTTTTCTTTTGCGGAGTCTTTCACCCTATGAACACCCCTGAAAATCGCTTTCCCGATGGCATTCCCCCGTGGAGTGAGCTTGGTCCCTCGACGCTCGCCATTCACGCGGGCGAAGCACGGCAAAAACTTGCGCATTCGATTACCGATCCGATTATCTGCGCTTCGACATATACCTTTGCCAATACGCAAGCGGTGATCGACTACATCGAGCAGAAGCAGCAACGCGAGGAGTATGGGCGCTATGGCAACCCAGGCGAGCGCGTCATCGAGCGCAAACTTGCGGCACTCGAGGGCGGGGGTGACGCAATTCTGTATGCCAGCGGTATGGCGGCGATTGTCGGGCTGTTCATGTCGAAGCTTTCCGCTGGCGACGAAATCATTTTCTTCGACGAATGCTACCATCGCAGCCGTGAGTTCTGTACCAAGCATCTGGCGCGCTTTGGCGTGGTGACACGTCAGGTGAAAGCCTGCGATTACGCAGCGATGGCGGCAGCAATCACCGACAAGACGAAGTTGCTGGTGAGTGAATCACCGACAAATCCGCACTTGAGCTGTGTCGATTTGGAGCGATTCGTCGCCATCGGCAAGCAATACAACGTCGAAACTTTGATCGACGCTACACTCGCCACGCCATACAACCTGCGGCCAATCGAGTACGGCGTCGACTACGTACTGCATTCGGCTACAAAGTATCTGGGTGGTCACAACGATTTACTCGCAGGCGTGATTATCGGCACGCGCGAGAAGCTCGAATCGGTGCGCAACTTGCGCGGCATCATGGGCGCTATCAATTCGCCGCACAACATGTACTTATTGGAACGCGGCCTGAAGACTTTTGAACTGCGCATGCAGCGGCACAACGAGAACGGTCAGGCCATCGCGGAGTTTCTCGATGGTCACGCGCGAATTGAAAAGGTGTACTATCCTGGCTTGAAGTCGCATAAGTATCACGCCGAGGCGGCCAAATACATGCGGGGCTTTGGCGGCTTGATCACATTCTTGGTGAAAGATGCCGATTGGCGGAAGACGGCCGATATCGTCGATGCCGTGCGCATTCCGCGCATCGCACCGAGTTTAGGGGGCGTTGAATCGCTCATCGAGCAACCGTTGGTGATGAGCTATTACGAGCAGACTCCCGAGAACCGCGCCAAGTTCGGCATTCCCGACAATATGATTCGGCTGGCGTGTGGGTTGGAAAATACCGCCGACCTGATCGCTGACTTAAAGCAAGCGTTGGAGCGGTAGTTTAAACAGCCAAGAAGGTGAATTTCATGAAATTCCGCACGCGTGCCATCCATACCGGCAACGAGCGCGATCCGCAAACCGGCGCGGTCGTGCCCCCCATCCACGTCGCCAGCACGTTCGTGCAACATCACGCTGGCGAGTGGCGGGAGTTCGACTACTCGCGCTCTGGCAATCCGACGCGCAAGAATTTGGAAACGACCATCGCTTCGCTCGAAAGTGGTTGTGGCGCGCTGGCCTTCGCCTCCGGCATGGCGGCCACGCACTGTGCGACGATGCTTCTCTCCGCTGGCGAGCATATCCTCGCGGGCAGCGACATTTATGGCGGCAGCTATCGCTTGTTTCATAAAGTTATCGATCGTGCTGGCATCGAAATCACACTTGCTTCCGCCATCGATCTGCCAGCTTTTGAGAAGGCGATTAAGCCCAACACGAAACTGATTTGGATCGAAAGCCCCGGCAATCCCTTGATGTCGATTACCGATATCGCGGCGGTGGCGGAAATTGCCCAGCGACATGGTTGCTTACTGGGCGTCGATAATACCTTCGCGACGCCGGTGCTTACGCGACCGTTAGAACTCGGCGCCGATATCGTGATGCACTCCGCTACCAAGTACTTCGGCGGGCATAGCGACATGCTCGGTGGAGCGCTGGTGGTCAAGGATCCTGAACTGTTCAAGCGACTGTATTTTGTGCAAAACGCCACTGGCGCGGTCCTGGGGCCATTCGACTCTTTCTTATGCAGTCGTGGGCTAAAGACGCTCGAGTTGCGCGTGCGTGAGCAATGTCGGACGGCGAATTTGTTAGCAGCCTGGTTGGCGAGCGATCTTCGTGTGAAACGCGTGCTTTATCCAGGTTTAGCTGCGCATCCCGGCCACGACATCGCCCAGCGACAAATGCAGGGTGGTTATGGCGCGATGTTGACGTTAGAAGTCGATGGCGATTTTGCGCAGACGAAAAAAGTGGTCGAGGCAACCGAACTCTTTCAACTAGCCGTCAGCCTTGGCGCTGTGGAATCGTTGATAGAACAACCGGCGTCGATGTCGCATGCCAGTTATGATCCCGCGGCCCGACAGGCGTTTGGGATCACCGATGGTTTGATTCGTCTTTCCGTCGGCCTGGAGGATTTTGAAGACCTCCAAGCCGATTTAGATCAGGCGTTAAATCACGTGGCGTAGGCCGCCGGCCTGCACGATTGAAGAAGCAAGGCAGGACACGCAAGATTCTATTTTTTCTCAATCACGCGCATCAGGCCGAGGTCGATGTATTGCCCGCCCGTCTTTTGATGCGTGTGAATAGCGATCACATTCTCTCCTTCACGAAACGCGGCAATCGCCTTGTCATCGAGAGAAACCAGCGTGTACTCGGTCGACCAGTCCGCCAATTTGGCGACAAGCGTTCCGTTGACGTAAATCTCGGTATCTTCATCCCAGTGGGCGAAGAGATGTAGTCCGGAGAAGTCATTGCCGGTCAGCTTCACGGTCCGACGCAGCCAAATATCAGGCGTCTTCCAATTTGTCTTCACGACGGAACCCGGCGTCGAGGGTTCGCCAAAGCCAGCTTCGCCTTCGTTCCACTTGTTAGCGTCGAAATCGGATTTCTCCCAACCCTCGGCAGGCTTAGTGAACGTATACCGCCAGACTTGCGGCGTCATTTGCGAACTCTCGACGAGTGTCTTTACCTCCGGTGGTGGCAGGTACAATCGCTTGTGCGCTGTAACCGTTTTATCCAAGTCGAGTTTCAAAATCGCCCGATCGTACGTCATGAAACCGTTGACTTCGACCTCCACATCGGTCGTTTGCGTATAGACGGCCGCCGACAAGCCTTTGCCAATGAGCGGTCGCAATCGATCCATTAATTGCAAATAGGCCGCGTTCAGGTCTTTCTCATTGGTGAATGACTTATAGCCCCAATTGTCCTTTCCTTGCCACGTATGTCCCTCGATAGGTAAACCCAGCCCACCGAATTCACCCAGCACCACCGCCCGCTTGGTTTCAGGCTTTGGCATACCGGGGCCGGGATAGTTGTGCATATCGTTCACGTCGCCGACGTTGCGATCGGCCCAGCCACTGGCGTTATTCACCAAGCGCGAGGGATCGAGCTTGCGCGTATAGTCCACAATCCGCGCGACGTCGTACTGTCCCCAACCTTCGTTGAACGGCACCCACATCACGATGCAGGGATAGTTGCCAAAATCGTGGACGATCTCACTCCATTCGTTCTCAAAGTTCTTGGCCGACTCGGCCGAGCGCTTAATGTCGGGGTCGCTGGGTCCGATCGAGCGATCGCCAGAGGGCATGTCCTGCCAAACGAGCAAACCCATCTTGTCGCAGTGATAATACCAGCGGGCCGGCTCGGTCTTCACATGTTTGCGTACCATGTTGAAACCGAGCTGCTTGGTAATGTCCAAGTCATACTTCAGCGCGGCGTCGGTCGGCGCCGTGTAGAGTCCATCTGGCCAGAAGCCCTGATCGAGCGGGCCATATTGAAAAACGAATTCGTTGTTTAGCAAGATACGCGTGATGCCGTTCTCATCTTTGCCGAGCGAAATCTTGCGCATGCCAAAGTAGCTATCGACCGTATCGACAATCTTCCCTTCACCAATCAGTTCGATATGCAAGTCGTACAAGAAGGGCGAGTCGGGCGACCACAGCTTAGGTTTAGGCAACTTCATGCTCACGCTTTGGCCCGGCGTCGCTTTATTGAGTTTGATGGGATCTCCTGCGTTGCGAACTTCGAGTTGGATATCCTTCGCGTCACCAGCGACTTCGACGGTGACGTTGATCGTCTCGTCGTCAATATTGGGCACTAGTTTGAGCGATTTGATATAGCTCTTGGGGACCGCTTCCAACCACACGGTTTGCCAAATACCAGTGATCGGCGTGTAAAAGATTCCGCCTGGCTTGAGCACTTGCTTGCCGCGCGGTTGCCAGTTGGAGTCGCTCGGATCGGTTACCGCCACGACAAGTTCTTGCTCTTTGCTTTCCGCCTTGATCGCGCTGGTGATATCGAAGGTGAAGGGATCGTAGCCGCCGGTGTGGGTGCCAACCGATTGACCGTTGATGAACACTTCGCACTTCCAATCGACAGCGCCGAAATGCAACAGCAAGCTGCCATCCTTCGACGAGGCAGGAGCGGTGAAGGTGCGGTGATACCAAAGCTTCTGGTTTGGCGCAACGCGCTTCATCACGCCGGAGAGCGCCGATTCCACCGGGAATGGCACGAGGATCTGCCCATCTGCCTGCTCCCATTTCGCATCACCGGCAGTGATGGCATAGTCCCATAACCCATTGAGATTGGTCCACTCCTTACGCACCATCTGGGGACGAGGGTATTCAGGATGAGCCGTCGCCGGTGCCACATCTTTCGCCCATTTAGTCATCAGGGGGCCTTTGGCGGGTTGCCATTGGGCCGCTAATGGCACACAAAGCAAGCTGAGAACGCTGGCAAGAAGTAAGGGCCGTGTCATGAGAGGAGTCCTTAACAAGAGACAGAGAACATCGTGCAGATACCTATCTGAGATGCCCTCGCCCCTGAATTCAAGCAGGCGTCGCGGAAAATGGACAAATGCGCGCAAAGGTTCTCAAGCCTGGCGCAACAGTCCACAATACGAGCAGATGGAGTTTCGTAAACGGCCTGAAATGCCGCTTTGTCATGAGGTAGAATGAACGGTTCAATGCTTTAGGAATGCCAGGCCGGCTCGATCGACCACTCTCATCTCAACGAAACTCTCGAGGACCAATTTCATGAAGCTCGCCATCATCGCCTTGATCTTACTGATGGCTTGCTCCTTTGCTACAGCCGCGGAAGGTGTTCGCCCGAAATACAACGTCCTCTTCATCATCTCCGATGATCTAACTGCGACGGCTCTCTCCTGCTACGGCAACAAAGTATGCAGCACGCCGAATATCGATCGTCTCGCCAAGCAAAGTACTCGCTTCACTCGCGCGTATTGCCAAGGGACATTTTGCGGTCCGTCGCGCGCTTCGTTCATGTCCGGGTACTATCCGCATGCCACGGGCGTGCTGGGGTATGTGAGTCCTCGAGCGGCGATTGGAAAGCGCGCCACATGGGCGCAGCACTTCAAGAATCATGGCTACTACACCGCCCGCGTTAGCAAGATCTTTCACATGGGTATTCCCGGTGAAATCGAGTCGGGGGCGAATGGTGCCGACGACCCCGCGTCGTGGACGGAACGCTTCAATAGCCCGGGCCCCGAATGGAAAGCGGCGGGTGTCGGAGAAACGCTTGAGAACAATCCTGAGGGAAAGAAGCCGGCGGTGGGAGGCAACACGTTTGTTGTCGTGGAAGCTGAAGGCGATGACCTGATCCATTCCGATGGCAAGACCGCCACGAAGGCCTGCGAACTAATCGCGCAACACAAGGACGCACCGTTCTTTCTCGGCGTTGGCTTCGTTCGCCCTCATGTCCCCTTTGTCGCGCCGAGCGCGTATTACGAACCGTACCTTCCTTACGATAAGATGAAGCTACCGGAAAAGATCGACGGCGATTGGGATGATATTCCCAAACCCGGAATTAACTACAAGACTAGCATTAACATGCAGATGGATGTGCGACGCCAAAAGAAAGCGGTGGGCGGCTACTATGCCTCCGTGTCGTTCATGGACGCGCAAGTTGGCAAGGTACTGGATGCACTAACCAAAGCAGGACTTGATGACCGAACCATCGTCATCTTCACCAGCGACCATGGCTATCACTTGGGCGAGCATGATTTCTGGGCGAAGGTCAGCTTGCATGAGGAATCGGCCAAAGTGCCACTTGTCATTCGTGTCCCCGGCAAGCAACCAGCAGTCTGCGAATCTTTCGTCGAACTCCTCGATCTCTATCCCACCATCGCCAGCCTTTGTCGACTGGAAGTGCCGTCACGTCTTCAAGGCGAAGATATCTCGCCGATGTTCGATGATCCCAAGTTCGCTGTTCGAGATACGGCGTTTTCCGTCAATGGCAAGGACTTGGGCTATCTGCTTCGCGATGATCGCTGGGCATATATCCAGTACGGAGAAGATGGAACCAAAGGTGCCGAACTCTTTGATATGCACAAAGATCCGCAACAATTCACCAACCTCGCCACCGATCCGAAGCACCGCGCGATTGCCGACGACTTCAAGGCCAAACTTGCGAAGAAGCTGCACGAGGTACGCGACAACGATCTCGACGCGCCGAACTGAATGTCACTGATTATCGCCTGATCTTTGCATGATATCGAGCGCTGCGCGTAAGCGGTCTGCGGCCTCAAAATCGAAGCGCGACAGAGCGCCTTCGATGCCACGAGTGGCGCGCTCTCGAAAATCGATACGCTCGTCATCCGTCGCCATATTCACCGACTCGCCGGTCGCGACGGATATCTTCAGCGTCATGCCCAGAAAGGGCGTGCTCTCGTCGAGAGTCATGGCGCCGCTACGGATTTGCGAATTCATCCAGTCGAACATTTCCTGGCGAGTTGCGCTGGCGAAGTTGATTGTCGATTCGGTGGTGGTCGATGTGGAAGAAGATACAGGCAAGCTTGAAGCAGTCGATGCTTCCATCAGTAACGAGGCGAATGCTGGCTGATTGCTATCACCTGACATCGGTTGGCGGGAATTTCGACCCCACACGTGATTCGCCGCGGTCTCGATTTTCATCCTCATGCTCCCACAAATAGTGTTTGGAGAAATATCGGCAAATGCGCTGCTGGACGCCAAGCGCACTCTACCCCAATAGGCCGAAATCTGCGGAACGGCCGCGACATTGCCTTGCTACTTGAAGTCCGGTTGCAATACGGTAAAATCGGGTTCTTAAGACTTTGTCTTCGTGCCCGCTCGCCAGCTAGGCTCTCCTCCAAGCACGCCGGGGTTTGACTGTAGTTTGCTTTGGCTAGGGAGGATTTCTTTCAGCTTTTCGGCGGCCTGAATCTTCCATGGCATGTATTCCCGGGTCTACTCGCAATCTGATCTACTTGCTCTTGCTAGCAAGCTGAATCCGGCCCGAATTCACGCGAGTGGATGGAACGCGGAAGTCAGAACCTTCCTCAATCACGTAGCGACTTGCCCCAACGCTGATACAGTGCTATCTAATTTTCGATAATCAATTTCGTAACATCGGGAGTGAGCATTTTATGCGTAGTTTGTGGTTGGGACGAGGCTTCGTATCGATAGTGCTGCTGTGGGGCGCTATCCTGCCTGCGCTGGCGGAGAACTTCTCGTATCATCACGAGAACGTGCTCGGCACATCGCTCGAGATTCAGCTAGAGGCCAAGAATAGTGAGGTCGCGAATCGTGCCGAAGCGCGGATCCTCGCCGAGATCGATCGCCTGAACGCGATCTTCAGCAGCTATAACGCCGACAGCGAATTTAGCCGCTGGCAACGCAACGTAGGTCAGTCGCCAGCGATTTCGCCAGAACTTTACGACGTCATACGGCAGTGTGAGCGCTGGACGGAAGTCAGCCATGGCGCATTCAATCCGGCCGTCGATCGACTATCGCAAGTGTGGCGTGCGGCGCAGCAGCGCGACCGGTTACCTGAACCGTCGGAACTCACTGCCGCCGTGACCGCCATCGGCAAGAAGCATTGGACGCTGACAGCGAACTCACACGCGACCCGACTCGGCGATTGCTCTTTGTCGCTCAATGCGATTGCCAAGGGGACGATCGTCGATGCGGCAGGCGATGTGGCATTGCGCGAGTCAGGCGTGCAAGGTGTGTTGGTCAACATTGGTGGCGACTTGCGCGTTTGGGGCAGTTGCGTTCGCCAGGTCGCCATCGCTAACCCGCATCGCGATGCGGAGAATGCTTCCCCCGATGTCAGCATCGTCGTCCGTCAACGAGCGGTCGCCACGAGCGGCAACTATCGACGCGACTTCAAGATCGAAGGGAAGTCCTACTCGCATATTATCGATCCGCGAAGCGGTCAACCTGCCGATCATGTGATTAGTGCCACCGTGGTCGCGCCGACAACCGCCGAGGCCGATGCGCTCGCGACGATTTTCAGTGTGCTAACCCCTTCCGAAAGCGCTCGACTGGCTAGCGCTTTGCCGCAAGTTGACTACCGTCTCGTCACCCGCGCTGGCGAAGTTGTAGAAAGCAAGCAATGGAACGAACTTGCCGCGCCGCAACGCTTTCGTTATATCGCCGCCGTTGACAACGAGCCCGCCCAAGAGGCCGTTGCCGCTGAAGAAGATGCCGACAAAGCCGATGGCCCGCAACCGTTGGAGCTTGTCGTCGATTTTGAAATTAACCGCGCCGCTGGTGGGCGCTATCGTCGACCTTATGTGGCAATTTGGTTGGAAAATAAGGACGAGTTTCCCGTCAAGACCGCGCTGTTGTGGATCACCACTAAAGACCCGGGGCCCCGTTGGCATCGCGACTTGCTGCGCTGGTATCGCCAGGATCTGCTCCGCAAGAAGACCGACGACAAAGCGTTAATCGGAACGATTTTCGCCGCGACGCGCGGTCCGGGTGAATACAAAGCAGTGTTTGATGGTTTGGACGATGCTGGCAAACCGCTGCCGGCAGGAGACTATACGTTGTTCATCGAAGTCGCGCGCGAGCACGGCACATACCAACTCATTCGCCAATCCGTCACACTGGGCGACAAGCCATTCGCCACCACCAAGCTCAAGACCAATGTCGAAGTCAAATCCGCCAGTATCGAGTATCGAAAGCCCTCCCCGAAAACGGATAGCAAGCCTGCCCAGTAACGGCGCCGCGATTGTCAACACGCCCCGTCCGCGCAGCTTCGCCACGAAGTTCGCGGCCGCGGTTCGCTGGTTGCATATCTATGTTTCTTTGCTGGGTTTCACCGCGCTGGTGTTCTTTTCGATCACCGGCGTCACGCTCAATCATCCTGATTGGTTCGGTGCAAATACGGATCAACTCACGGAACATACTGGCGAAATGGAACCCGCCTGGTTGCGCGGTCGTGTACCAACCTCCAGTGATGCGCCGGGACGTGAGTCGAAAGCAGGTGACGGCACGGATACCCTTTCGGAAGCCGAAGCCGAGGATCCCGCCGCGCACTTCGCGCGGTTGGAGATTGTCGAGTTCTTGCGAAGTGCCCACGACATTCGCGGCGCGGTGGGTGAATTCCGCGCCGACGATGTGGAATGCATGATCGTCTTCAAAGGTCCGGGATATGCCGCCGATGTGTTCATCGATCGCGCCTCCGGCAAGTATCGCATTTCCGAAACCAAAATGGGAACGATCGCCATCATCAATGATCTGCACAAAGGGCGGGACAGCGGTCTTGTTTGGTCGCTCATCATCGATGGTACCGCGCTGCTTACGATCTTCGTTGCCGTGACCGGCATCGTGCTACTGTTCTATTTGAAACGCAAACGCGTTTCCGGTGTCGTCACTGCCGTTGTCGGTACCATCGCTTTGGCCGTGATTTATGCGCTGTGGGTGCCTTAGGCGTCGAGGTCTTCGGCGATTCTCGTACACACTTCGGAGAGCTAGTCGTCCATTGCTATTGCCGGCTCACCCAGTCAAGTACCAACTGGCTCTCACGTCGAAACGTCTCGACCTGGTTCTCGTTAAGGTGTTCGGATCTGGCCATGCCTGCAGGCGGCATTTGAGCTTGCATCCGCTGCGCGATTGCCTTGAGGGATGGGAGCAGTTTCTTGAGTCGCTCGTCATTCACTTTCTCTTGATCGCCCGACTGAATGGTCATATTTCGCACGATGAACCAGATACGAATCGATTGCTGTGCGTGCTCTCGGTCAACATAATCGGGGCCTTCAATCGCAAAGCGGGTCGACCAGTCCGCGAGCATTGCATCGACCATCCGCT
>JBGSHH010000749.1:0-17308 GCA_041752355.1 Pirellulaceae bacterium
TAGACGCTGGCCAGCAGCCCGTCGTTTCCGCCGGTCAAGCTGCTAATGGCGCAACGATTACCAAGAACGCAGCGGGCAGCTATACCTTGACGATCGCTGGCCAAACACCAAGCACCGGTGTTCTGGTTCTCACGCCAGAAGCGAATTTCACCAACGGTAATAAGGACAATATCGTCAGCTACCAGGCCAGCGGCAACTCCTGGATTATTGAGACGCGCGATCTCACCGGAACGGCAGCTGCTCCCGGTACCACCGCCGCACCTACCGCTGCGAATTTGCAAGACGGTGACGCGAATTCGAATATCTTTAACTTCATCTTTGTGCCCACCATCACGGGGCAATTGCCGCCAAATGCCGTCGACGATACGGCAGTCCTGAATCAAGACAACAACATTATCGTTTCGGTCCTTGCTAACGACACCGATCCCAACGGCGACCCAATCACCGTCACCAACACTACGCAGGGTGCCAATGGCACGGTGGTGATCAATGGCGGAGCGACCGTTACCTACACGCCAACCATTGGCTTCAGCGGCAACGACTCGTTCACCTATACCATCAGTGACGGCCAAGGTGGCACTGATACCGCCACCGTGAACATCACGGTTCGCCCTGCCACGCCTCCGGTGGCGAATACGGACAATCCGTTGGTCGCCTACAACACGGCCACCGACATTAATGTCGTGGCGAATGATACCGATATCAATGGCGGCGCACTGACGATCAGTGCTCCGACAGGTGCGACCAATGGCCAGGTCGTGCTCAACGGTAACAACATTACCTACACGCCCAACACCAACTACATCGGCACCGATACCTTCACCTACACCGTGACCGACGACACAGGCTTGTCGTCAACCGGCACGGTTAATGTCACCGTTAACGCGCCTTCCGCGAGCTTCCAGCAAGGCTTGAATGGTTACACGGGTGAAATCGACACATTTGTTCGTTTCGGGACTCCCGATCAACGCAACCCAACGGCCGTTCAATTGGTCATTGATGGTGCGGATGCCAATGGTGAGATTCAAACGTTAATGCGATTTGAAAACATCTTTGGCATCAACCCTGGGCAAATTCCGGCTGGCGCGCTAATCACGTCGGCGAATCTGCGATTGTTATCAAACGATCCGGGCCATCACTTCCAACTCAATCGCATGTTAGTCCCTTGGACTGACAACGATAGCTGGAATGACCTCAACAATGGCATTCAGAAGGACGATGTGGAGGCCCTATCGGCCCCTGATGTTATGTCGGGAACCGACCCCGCATTCCTTGTGCCTACAGGAACCGTGTTCGATTTGGACGTCACGGCGGCGCTGCAGGCCTGGTCAACGAATCCCAGTGCCAATTTTGGTTGGGCGCTACTGCCGATTCCAGGAGCCACGGATAGCATGCGATTCCCATCTGCGGAAGGGGCGCAAGCTGATCGACCGATACTGACAGTGACTTGGCAAGTAATCACAGGCAATGTGGCTCCCAACGCGAATACAGATGCTGCCACGACCAATCAAGATACGCCGGTTATCATCGACGTTTTGTCCAACGACACCGATCCTAATTTTGATCCCATTTCGATCAGCACGTTCTCTCAGCCGGGTTCCGGTGCCGTCGTGCAAAACGCGGATAACACTTTTACCTATACTCCCTCGAATGGATTCTCGGGTGCGGATAGTTTCACCTACACGATCACTGATGGGACATTATCCAGTGTCGGCACTGTGAATGTGACAGTGATTCCCAATACTGCACCGGTTGCCAATACTGATACGCCCTCCACGCAGCGTGGCCAGGCTGTCACGTTTGATGTGCTCGGCAACGATACGGATATCAACGGCGGTCCACTGACAGTGAGCGCTGTCGGTACCACTCCCAACGGCACGCTGGTCATTAACGCCGACAACACGATCACCTTCACGCCATCACCTATCTTCACTGGCGTGGATACCTTCACCTACACGGTGCAAGACGACACTGGCCTAACGGCCATCGGCCAAGTAAACCTCACGGTCACGTTGCCGACCCTGACATTCCAACAAGATGTCAATGGTTATGTGGGCGCGGTCGATACGTGGGTTAGCGAACTCTTTGCGCCAACCGTCTCTCACGCCACGACGGCCGACCTGGACATCGATGGCGAGGACGCCGGTGGCCAGAACCAAACATTGTTGCGCTTCAACGATATTTTCGGTAGCGGTGTCGGGCAAATCCCGGCCAACGCCACGATCTCTTCCGCAACTTTGACCTTGAATGTGACGGATCCTGGCGATCATTTGCAACTCTTCCGCATGACAACGGATTGGCAAGACGACGCACTCTGGGCGACGCTGTCTCCCACTGGCGGCATTACGTCTGATGTCGCGGTGTTCCCGGCTGATCCAATTACGGGCTCTGATCCCGCTGGCGATCCAATCGCTGTCGGTTCGTTGAATTTGGACGTTACGAGCAGTCTGATCGCCTGGCTTGCCAATCCGGCGACGAATTTCGGGTGGGGAATTGACCCGGTCGATGGTGCCACCGGTGGCGTTGTCGTCGGTTCCTCCGACAACGGAACCGTTGCAAATCGTCCGCGCCTAACTGTCGTCTTCGACTTCCCAGTCAGTACCAACAATCAGCCGCCGGTCAATACCGCCCCAGCGACGGCGGCAACCAACGAAGATAACGCGTTGGCCTTTACGGGTGCCAACGCCATTTCGATCAGCGATCCCGATGCCGGGACCAATGCGGTGACCACCACGGTGTCCCTGCCAGCAGGCGTGGGTGTGTTGAATGTGGTTGCAGCGGGTGGTGCCACGGTGATGGGGAGCGGCAGCAACAGCGTTCAGATTGATGGCCCCCTGGCCGCCATCAACAGCACGTTGGCAAGTTTGACCTACGCACCCGCATTGAACTTCAATGGTTCAACGTCGCTCACGATTGTGACCAACGACTTGGGCAACAGCGGTCCAGGCGTGGCCGAATCGGATACGGACGTGGTCGCGATCACGGTCAATGCCGTCAACGACGCACCGACCTTCTCGATCATTGGCAATCCGCCGCAAGCTGGCTTTAATTCTGGCCTGCAAACGGTTTCCAATTTCGCCAGCCTGATGTCGCCCGGCCCTGCCGATGAAGCCAGCCAAACATTGACGTTCTCGGTAGTCGTTGGCGCGACGACGGGTGGTTTGACATTCTCGACGCCGCCTGCGATCGATCCGATCACCGGCGCGTTGACCTACGCGGCCGCTACCGACAGCAGTGGCACCGCCGAAATCACCGTGACGTTGCAAGATAGTGGCTCCGGCGTCTCTCCCGACGTCAACACCAGTGCCCCTCAGACCTTCACCATCACGGTGTCGAGTCTGATCGTCAATCAGCCGCCGGTGAACACCGCGCCGGCCAGTGTGAGCGTCAACGAAGACACGCCGCTTGCCTTCACGGGCGTCAATGCGATATCGATCAGCGATGCCGACGCCGGTACCGCCAATGTGCAAACGACGCTAACGATTCCCGCCGGACAAGGGACGCTCGTGGTGAGCGCCGCCGCCATTCCGGGCCTGATCGTCACCGGCAGCGGCACGAATAACATCGTGCTGACTGGTCCGATCGCGGCGATCAACACCAAACTGGCTTCGTTGGTCTACACACCGCCATTGAACTTCAATGGTGGCACGACCTTGACGGTCTCCACCAACGATAATGGCAACACGGGACAAGATGGCACCAAGATCGACACCGATGCGGTGACGATCACCATCGATCCTATCAACGATGCTCCGACCTTCAACGCGCTCGGCACGCCGCCAGCATCGTTGACGGGAACTGGTCTGCAGACTGTGCCGAACTTCGCCACAGGCATGCTGCCCGGACCGATCGACGAAGCGGGTCAATCGCTGACGTTCATCACCACGGTGATCGGTAGCACGGGCGATTTGACGTTTGCAACTGGTCCCTCGATCGATCCTGTCACGGGCACGTTGACCTATACCGCCACGCCGGGTTCCAAGGGAACCGCCACGGTTCGCGTCGTTCTGCAAGACAACGGCTCCAATGTGGCTCCCAACGTGAACACCAGCACGCCGCGGACATTCACGATCGAAGTCGTGGGAACGGCTCCTTCCATTGATGGACCGACCAGTGTCGTGCGTCAGGCCCCGACGCTCTTCACGCTGGAATCGGTGAATCCGCTCGCCGTGGATGGTTCGCCAATCACTTTCAACATCGATTGGGATGGTGATGGCAATGTGGATGAACTCGTCGATGGCGAGTTCTTCGGTGGCGTCGCCACCGTGGAAGTGACCCACGCTTTCCCTGTCGAAACCAGCGAGTTCGAGCCGGTCGAAGTGATCGTGTACACCACCGACGCCACTGGTGATTCGGATACGACTTCGATCTTCATCGATGTCAAGATCTTCGATCTGGCCACCAACGATGAAGGTTTCGATGACCTGGTCTTCGGTGGCACGTTCTATTCGGATCGAATCGTGGTTTCGCTGCTCAATAACGGCGGCATCCAGATTCGCAACAATAGTGCGTTCTACAAGATCCCCGGCAACCTCGGCGATATCACCGGCCGGATCGTGATCTGGGGTGGTCAAGGCTCCGACAACATCGTCATCGCCAGCAACATCTCCTACGACACGGAACTGCACGGCGATGCCGGCGACGATTACATCGCTGGTGGTCGCTACAACGACATCCTCGATGGCGGTATCGGTAAAGATCGCTTGCTCGATAACTCGGGCAATAACACCTATATCGGCGGCGATGGCAACGATCGCATCGCAGGCGGTAAAGGTAACGACGTGATCTTCGCCGGTAAGGGATGGGATAGTGTCAGCGGTGGCGCCGGTAACGACAACATCGATGGTGGTGAAGGCAACGACACCATCAGCGGCCAAGATGGCGACGACATCATCATGGGCGGCCCCGGCAATGACATCCTCCGCGGCGAGCGGGGTAATGACGTGCTCCTAGGTGGCGAACAGAATGACACGCTCTATGGTAATGGCGGCCGCGATGTCCTGATCGGCGGTTCTGGTGCCGATCAAATCTATGGTGGTATCGATGACGACATCCTGATCCATGGCGAACTTGATCTGTTCAATGATGGCGACTTTGAGCTGGACGTCATGGCCCTGATGTTCATCTTGAACGATTGGAATCAGCCTTCGTCCATCACGTCGCGCATGGATGATCTTTCGGACCGGCTGAACGACTTCACGATTCTGGACGACTTCGTTCGCGATAGCCTGTACGGCCAACTGGATAGCGACTGGTTCCTGACCAGCAGCAATACAAGCGGCGAATTGAAGGATTTCAAACTCGGAACTGATGAACGGACCGATCTGTTCTAAGCGAAACAGCTCGTCGAGTTCGACAACAAATATAGAACGGAGCGGCTTGCTAACCTGAGGGGAAGCAAACGCTCCGTTCTTTTTTGAACGGTCTTACTTGCCAACAGGCGCGCAGCGCTCGCAAGTGCTTGGCCCGCACGTAAACCACGGTGGCAAACAGGGCGCCAGTCGAATGGGGCCGCACTTGGGAAGATAGTCGTCACAGCAGGCACATGGCGCAGGACACGGCGCGCTCGGCGGACACTTCTTGCAATAGTCGTCGCAACCATAGCAATTGTTGGCACAGGGAGGACAAGGCAGGCTCTTCTTGCAATAGTCATCGGGGCAAGGACAGTCCTTGCAGCGCGTGATGTCGAGCCATTTGGGTATTTTGCAGTAGGGATTGAATGTTGGTTCTCCGGCCCCCGCCAGCGTGGCGGAACCCAAAAGCATGACTAGCGTTCCCAATAGCAGCCAAGGTTTCATGGTGCCTCATCCTCTCGTCGCGCGGCATTCAATTTCGACATTTCGTCTGGCGATGCGCTCATCACCAACCGTCTATCGAGATTCATCGGCGCAAACGGCACAACGCTGGCATCCGAATCGACCCGGCGTCAAAGTCGCCTAGCGCCGTTCGCACAATCGCTACAGATTAAGATTCGCTGGCAGGTCGACCCTATTCCACTAACCAACCCACTCCCAGCCGACCATCGGTATGCCAAGGGTCGCCGCCACCGTTGCGGCCAGAATGCTCCGGCTGGAAGTCGTTCTCCCAGGTGGTGCGAAGCAGTTGATGCGCCACTTGCAGGCCCCGCAACAATCGATCGCGATCTGCATCGACGTCGGGGCCGATATGATGCGTGATTTGCCCTGTGTCATAACTCAGTCCCACCCGCACATCAAACGTCGCCGAACCAAACCACAAGGGTCGCCCCTTTTCATCGACCTTGTCAGCTTTCCAAAAGCGAACGTGATGTCGTTTGCGCGGGTCATTACCGACCGGTTGTTCAAAGGCCAAGTCTTGCTTGCGTCCGAATAGAAACAAGTCGCTTACCGGCGCCTCATCGTAAGGGCGTTTAAAGATGGTGCCGGTGGCGATGCGGAGCGAACTGCGGAGCGTGATCGGATCAGCCGGATACCAGTTCGCCGCCAGCATGGAGCGTTGCACCTGCTCTTCCGTGCCCACGAGCGCCACATTCAGCGGATCGCCAGGGATGCCGCTCTTGGTATGCGTGAGCGTGGGCGCATTTTCCAGCGCCGGATGCCGCTTCTCATAACGCTTCCAAGCATATGGCGCGATAGCATAGGCCGCCGCCAGGTAGACAGTCACCAACAGTAAGAGGGCATGCAAAGCGGGGCGGAGGAGTTCATATAGCGACGAGCGTGCGGGGGTCATAGCGGCATCCAAGCGGTAGCACGCTCCACCAATTGCCTACGTTGCTTCCAATTGCACAGTGACTTGATCGGTGGTCGCGTGATCGAGTTGTACTTGTTTACCATCAGGCAAATCGAAAGTCCACATCTTGTCGTCCTGCATGCGCGGTCCCGCGACCAAACGCATCCCGGGCGCGATTCCGACGGCTGCGGCGCGCGGCCCGGAAGTTTGCACAATCGCGACATTTCCTTCACGCAACTGGGCAGCGCTGATGAGAGCGCCGGGCACGACGTGAACAACATCGGCGGGAATTTCCGAGCCGTGGGGATCGCGGAGCGGATGCCCGAGTTTGTCATCGATGTAGTCAACCGCCGCTTCATCGTTAACGTGTTCCAAGTGATGCGCGATGTCATGCAGTCGCACGGCAGGCGCGCCGACATGCTGCAAATAGGTCTCCCACAGACGATGCGCGCGGACGAGTCGTAAACCTTCCTTTCGCCCCTCAGGGGTGAGTTCCACCGCTTCCCCCCGCACATCGACCAGTCCTTGCCTCTCGAGTGCGAGCACGGCGCGGCGAATGCGCGCTGCCCCCGGACCAATCGCGCGAATAATATCACCTAGATTCATCCGGTCAGACGAATCGCGCAACAGCACGCCGAGGATATCCTCCACCAGCGGTTGCGGCACCATCCGCTGACGGCGTAACGCATCGGCGATCAGACCATAGCGCGGGGCAATGACGAGAACGACCAAGAACTGGCACGCACCAGCGACGACAATCGCCGAGCCGGGTGCGACATTTATCGCCTCGGAAAGGTAGTAGCCCAAGTAAAAACTGCTCGCGCCAAACACCGCCGACACTACCAACATGCGGCTCAAGCGATCGCACAAGAGATAAGCCGTGGACGCCGGTATCACCAGCAGGCCCACCACCAAAATCACACCGACAATCGTCACGCCGCTCACGACTACCAGCGCCGTGCAGGTCGTGAGCAAATAGTCGAGCAGCACCACCGGCACCCCAATCGAAGCTGCCATGACGGGATCGAAACTGGTTAGTTGCAATTGTCGAAAGAATAGCAGCACGACCGAAAGCACGATCACCGCCACAATGGCCATTAGCCACAAGTCGCCATCCTGCACGACGAGAACATTGCCTGTGACGAAGTGTACGAGATCGATATGAATCTCGTCGGAGTAAAGTGACGCGAGGATACCACCCAGCGCGAAGATGCCGGTGTACATGATGCCGATGGCGGCGTCTTCTTTAATGCGCGAGACTTTGGAGATGAAGCCGATCATCAACACGGTCACTAGCGCCGCCAGGACCGAGCCAATGAGCATCGCGGGCGCGTGGGCCTCTTGCCCCGTGAGGCGCTTCATCAACAAATAGCCCGCCGTGACCCCCGCCAGCATCGCGTGCGACAAGGCATCGCCGAGAAAGGCCATCCGTCGCAAGACGATGAAGCAGCCAATCACGCCACAGACCAACGACACCAACGTGCCGGCCATCAGCACTTTCGGGAGGTGAGGATTCGAGTCGTGTAGTTCGACCAACCAGTCGTACATGGTAGTTCAGTAAAGCAGTATGGGCTGGCAGGGCAAAATTTGTCTACGTTGTCCTTGCGCTTAGTTGTCCGGCATTTCTGCGGCTCGCTTGGCGATGTTGGCGAAGATCCGCAGCTTGCCTTCATAAACCTCGGCCAACAGTTCAGGTTGCAGCACGAGTTCCGGCGGACCAAACGCGAACAGGCGTTGCTTCAGCAGTAACACGCGGTCGAAATATTCCGCGGCCGTCGCCAGATCGTGATGCACGACGACCAAGGTCTTACCAGCCGCTTTGGTTCGTTCGAGCACATCGAGAATCGCACGCTCGGTGGCAGCGTCGACGCCTGCGAATGGTTCATCGAGCAACAAGATCTCCGCCCCTTGCGCCATGGCGCGGGCCATAAAGACGCGTTGCTGCTGCCCGCCGGAAAGCTGCCCGATCTGTCGATGGCGAAACTCCGACATCCGCACCATGTCGAGCGCTTCATCGGCCAACTTGTAATCTTCCTTGGTCAGATTACGCCACCAAGGTCGATGGCCGTAACGCCCCATGATCGCCACTTCGCGCACCGTGATGGGAAAATCCCAATCGACAGTACCACGCTGCGGAACATACGCCACTCGCCCTTTGGCTTTATCCGCGGCCTCCCCGAAAATCGAAACGCTTCCAAAATCCGGCCGCACAAATCCGAGAATGGCTTTGATCAAAGTCGATTTGCCGGAACCATTGGGGCCAATCACGCCGACCAACAGCCCGGACGGAATTTGCACCGAAACATCCAACAGCGCCGGCACCGGACCATAACTCACCGTCAAATGCTCGACTTCAATCGCCAGCGGAGGCGATGTGCCGTGGGTTTTGGCCGCGTGTTGTTCGTCGTGGTGGTTACTTGTGATCATCGTGCGCGGTATCGGCAGGCAGCGGGGGAATCTCGATGCGAATCTCGCCTTGGGGAGTCAACCCCGGCTTGGCCCACAGCGTTTGCTCAGCAATTGGATGGCCATCCCGAAAGATCTGCAGGCGAACTGCTTTGGCGACGTTGGGACTATTGTCGCGCGGCACGCAGCTAAAGTGAAAAGCGTTGGGACCAACAATCAGTTTGCCCAACGAATCGACTACGAGCGGCTCGCTCGCCAGCACGCGATCCTCGCGCTTTAGCAGCACTTGGTCTTGGTGTGTAAACAAGAGCGAGGTGTGATCCAGCGCGAAGGCGTCCGCTTCGGCGTCGAACGTGAGCGTGATTTGGGCGGAATAGTTGCCGGGAGCAATCGTTTCCTCGCGCGCCGCTACATGTCGCCCTCGCAACGATTCCGCGAAGCGCAAATACGAATGCACCGACAGCAAAATCAGCACCGAAAGCAGAATTGCCAACGCCAGCCGCATGATATACCCAAAACCAATTCCGTCCCGAATGACAGCTACTTATTTCATGGCTTCCACAATGGTGAGCACGTTCTCGCGCATCATGCCGAGATAGGTTTCGCCGCCTGAACCGGGAGGGCCCATCGAATCAGAATACAACTTCCCGCCCACTTTGACACCGGCTTCGGCGGCGATCTCTTCGATCAGTTTGGGATTCACACTGGTCTCCACGAAGATCGCCTTCACCCCTTGGTCACGAATCGCCTTGGCGGTATCGCGTATGCGCTGGGCAGTGGCGCCACCACCAATCTCTTGATCGGTGCTCCAACCGGTCGGCGCTTGCGAAGTGAAGCCATACTCGTGACAGAAATATTGAAATGCGTCGTGGCTGGTCACCAGTACGCGCTTTTGCGGTGGAATGGCCGAGACCTGCTCGCTGATCCAGGCGTGCAACACGCGTAGCTGATCGAGATAGAGTTTCGCCCGCGCTTCGTATTCGGTCTTATGGTCGGGATCAAGTTTCGACATCGCCGTGAGGATGTTTCGTACATAGACGCTGGCATTCTTGGGGGTAAACCAGGCGTGGGGGTCCTTGTATTTCTCCCCATCCGCTTCCAACTGCAGCGGTTCGAGTCCCGTCGCGCAACTGACAACCTTCTTGCCAGCGCTTTCGGCCAGCCCGCGCATCCAGTCTTTCCCCTCCAGATGGAGCCCATTGTCGAAGCAGATATCCGCCGCCGCCACCAATTTCGCGTCTTGAGGGCGGATGCGATAGAGATGCGGATCGGCGCCTGGGGCCAAAACACAATGAACTTCGCACCGGTCACCAACGACCTGATGGACGAAGTCGGCGACCTGCGTGGTGGAACAAGCGATGACGAGTTTCTTGTCTTGCGCTTCCGCTTGACTGACGGTCGTAAATCCAAGTACCACGGCTAAGGCTAGCAACGTCAATGACTTGCGCGCGACGACCCGCTCTCGATTCGTATGCACGGGCTGTTTTCCTGGTGCCAAAACATGTTTTTGATTAATCAAAACCGTGTTCCAAGTCTAGCCTTTCGCGGCGCGGTGTCAAGCGGAAGGGAGGACGCCGAGCGCTTCCTGTCGCACCATCCTTAGCGGTTAGGCAAACGCCGTCGAGATTGGCGTGCACTTCGTCGCTTGTTCGCCGACATACTAGGGTGAGAGCTACGTTCCACGTGCCGCCCCATGAACGACCCCTCTCATAATTGTTGCTTCCCACTTCGAGCAGCGATACGATTGGGGACGATTCGCGCGACGAAATCCTTCGCTAGGTGCCTGTATGGGCCTGACCTATTTCAAACGTTTTCGGATGGAGGTCGACCTGCTGCGCGAGTCGTTTCCCTGCCCACCCTTGCCGCTGGGATACGCGTTGATTCCCTGGCGCGATAGTTTGGTCGAAGCGCACGCCATCACCAAGTTTCGCTGCTTTCGCTTTGAAGTCGATGCAAACGTGTTTCCCTGTTTGGGCGAGCGGGACGGTTGCCACCGCTTGATGGCGGAAATCGCCCGTCGGGATGGCTTTCTCGGCGAGGCCACCTGGCTATTGCAATACCGCGATCGACAGACCAAGCGGGTCGAGTATTGCGGGACCATCCAAGGTATCTGCGACAAGCATGGTATCGGCGCGATTCAGAATCTCGGCATCACTCCTGCCCATCGAGGGCGAGGGCTAGGAACCGTGCTGATGTACTATGGCCTGGAGGGATTTCGCATGGGGGGCTTACGCAAGGCGTATTTGGAAGTCACAGCGCAGAACCTGGGGGCGGTTCGATTGTACGAAAAGCTAGGTTTTCGCAAGGTGAAGACGGTCTATAAAGCAGCCGAGGTTGCGTACGCGTAACCAAAGCGATAGGTTGGTCCGTTTGCTTCGCCGCCGCTGAAATCACCTAGAGAATACAGGCCAGCAATTCCTCTTACCCACCACGACATGGCTGAACAGTCGATCCTGACCCATCGTTTTCCCAACGGTTTGACCCTCCTGGCCGAGCCCATGGGTTGGCTCGAATCCGCCGCGTTCGCGCTGCTCACACCGGCGGGATGCCAGCGCGATCCCAACGCGCGCTTGGGACTGGCCAGTTTGACCTGCGAAATGATGCAGCGCGGTTGCGGCACGCGGAGCAGTCGCGAGTTTGTCGAAGAACTCGAAAATCTCGGCGTCGATCGTTCGGCCTCCGTGAGCAACGCCCACGCCAGCTATGGCGGCGCGATGACCTGCGACAAGATTTATGCCGCGCTCGATATCTACGCTGATTTGTTGCAACGACCGCTGCTCGAAGAGGACCAATTTGAAGACGCCCAGCAAGTCTGTTTGCAGGAAGTGCGGGCGGTGGAAGATGACTTGGCGCAAAAAATGATGCAGGAACTGCGTCGCCGACAGTATGGCGATCCTTATGGTCGTTCCAGCCAGGGAAGCATGGCGACAGTGGAAGCGATCACTATCGACGATGTTCGCGCGCACTACGATGCTTACTATCGTCCGCAAAACGCCATTCTCAGTGTCGCGGGGAATATCGATTGGCCAACACTTCGCGATCACGTCGGCGAACGGTTTGGCAACTGGCAACCGCGCGATCTGCCACCACTGAACGTCGAACTCAGTCCGGGCAACCGTTGCCACATTCCGTCCGAATCGAATCAAACGCATATCGGCATCGCTTATCCCAGCGTGCCTTACGCCCATCCCGATTATTACCAGGCCCGCGGTGCCGTCGGCGTGTTGAGCGATGGTATGAGTTCGCGACTGTTCACGGAAGTGCGCGAGAAGCGCGGGCTGGTGTATACGGTCTATGCTTCTTGTCACTCGCACAAACATACCGGCAGCGTGTTGTGTTATGCGGGCACCACTTCCGAGCGCGCCCAAGAAACACTCGACGTGATGCTGGCGGAACTTAATCGCCTGGCAAATGGCATCGAAGCGGACGAACTCTCACGTCTCAAAGCGCGCATCAAGAGCGCGCTGATTTTTCAGCAAGAATCGAGTCCCGCCCGCGCTGGTTCAATGGCCGGCGATTGGTATCACCTGGGGCGCGTCAAAACGTTGGCCGAAGTGAGTGCGATCATCGATGCCTTGAGCGTGGAGAGCATCAACGATTACTTGCGTCGCAATCCACCTCGCGATTTTACAATTGTCACGCTCGGTTCCGAAGAATTGACAACCCCTGCCTGATTCGCGATGGGCCCGAAAAACACCGCATATTCTGCAATAGAGTTACGACCCTATGGAATTTCGTCATCATACGCTCCCCAACGGTTTGGAGATCATTGCCGAGTGCAATCCGAGTGCCTACTCGCTTGGCCTGGCGTACTTCGTAAAGACCGGCTCGCGCGATGAAAATGATGCTATCAGCGGCGTGAGTCATTTTCTCGAACACATGGTCTTCAAGGGGACCGCGCGTCGTAGCGCTGCGGATGTCAATCGCGAACTCGACGAACTCGGTTCGCATTCCAACGCTTTCACCAGCGAAGAACAAACCGTTTACTACGCCACCGTGTTGCCGGAATATCAAGATCGCGCGGTGGAACTGCTATCGGACATCATGCGCCCGGCATTGCGCGAAGATGATTTTAACACCGAGAAGAAAGTCATCATCGAGGAGATCGCCAAGTACGACGATCAACCTCCCTACGGCGCGCACGAGAAGAGCATGGCGGCGCACTATGGTGCACATCCGCTCTCGCGCAGCGTGCTGGGAACCGCCGCCAGTGTGGGCGCGCTTACTGCCGATCAAATGCGGGCGTATTTCGAGCAACGCTACAGCCCCAAGAACATCACCCTCGTTGCCGCCGGCAAGGTGGACTTCGAGCGACTGGTGAGCGAAGCAGAACGCTGGTGCGGCGGTTGGCTGCCGTCGGAAGCGCCGCGCGTCATTGATCGTGCGCCCGCCAGCAGCAAGTTTCAGGTCTTGCACAATGAAATCGCGACCCAAGAGTATTCGATCTTGCTCGCTAATGGTCCCGCTGCGGCTGACGAGGATCGTTACGCCGGACGCGTGATGGCGACGGTACTGGGCGACGATAGCGGTAGTCGCTTGTATTGGAAGCTAGTGGATAACGGCCTCTCCGAATTCGCAGCGATGGGGGCTTATGAGTATCAAGGAACGGGACTCGTTATGACCTACCTCTGCTGTGCGCCCGAAGACACGGCCGACAACCTCCAGGCGATTCACGATTTGTACGTCGAGGCACAAAACGGCGGTATTACCGAGACCGAGTTGGCTTTGGCCAAGAACAAGATTTGCTCGCATGTGGTGCTGCAAGCGGAGCGACCCAGCAATCGCCTATTCTCGATTGGCAATGGTTGGCTGCAACGTCGCGAGTATCGCACGGTTCGCGAAGCAGTCGCGGCTTATCAGGGGGTGACGGTCGACGAAGTGGCGGCGGTGCTGAAGAAATATCCCCTCACGACAAACACCACCATTTGCATCGGCCCCTTGAAAGAAGTGCGGCAGCCGAGCTAAACGTTCAACATTCTTAAAGAGGAACACAACATCATGGCTAACACCTCGCAGCTCGCCCATATGGTTTATTTCAAGCTCAAGGACAGCACGCCGGAGGCGATTGAGTCGCTGGCTGCGGCTTGCCGCAAGTATTTGACGGGCCATCCCGGCACGGTCTACTTCGGCGTCGGTACGCTGGTACCGGATCTCGATCGCCCGGTGAATCAGCGCGACTTTGACGTTGCTTTACAGGTGGTGTTCGATTCGCGCTCCGCGCACGATGCCTATCAAGTTGCGCCGCGTCATTTGCAGTTTATTGAAGAAAACAAGCCGAACTGGGCGCAAGTCCGCGTTTTTGACGCCGACATTAGTTGGGCACAATAACTTCCTCGCCGCCGCGGAAAAAAAGTTAGTGGCTCGCGTCTCAACTACATCGAGCCGCTGGCATACAATACGATCGGTTCCGATCGCGTACTCTTCGCTGGGCTGGCAGGATGTTCAATCGGTGGTTCTATCTGGGAGTAGGTGCCTTCTGGCTGATCGCCATGAGTTGGCTCCTGTCGCAGAAAGTCTTACCACCGCTGATGGTTGGCGATCCGCCGGACTACCAAGCGTCGCTGCCTGAGGCTGGGGCGGAAGTTCCCCCGCCCACTTGCTGGCGGATTGAATGGGATGGGCGATACATCGGTACGGCAGCATCCCAAGCCGTGTCGCGCGACGATGGCGCGGAATTGCGCAGCGTTATTCGCTTCACGAAACTGCCGGTGAAGGACATGCTGCGGCAGTTGCTTGGTGCGATGGCGCCGCTGATTTCCAAGTCGCTAGGGGACGAGGAATTCACTCCCAACATGAGCGTCGTCACCCGCCTGCATTTTGGCGAGGAGAAGCGACTCAGCGATTTTCAAACCGTCGTCGATTTGCCAGAATTGCCGCGCTTCATGTTCTTGGATGGCCGCGTTGATGAAACTGGCAAGTTGCGACTGACTGCCACGGCATCCTACGGCAGCCCCATCCCTGGCGAGCCTCCTCCGCGCGTGACGTATCGTCACGAACTCGATCTGCCGCGCGATGCTTTGGTGGGCGACTCCCTCTCGCCACGCTCGGAATTGACGAATCTCAAAGTAGGCCAGCAGTGGACCATTCCCACCTATCGTCCTTTTCCACCCAACGCACCGGTTCAGATTCTGCTGGCGAAAGTCGAGCGAAAGGAATTCATCACTTGGGACAATGACTTGGTGGAAACCTTGGTGGTCGTCTATCACGACGAAGCTGGCACGGGACTCGGTTCGGCGCGAGGACCTATCGGTCGCACGTGGGTTCAGCCCGATGGTACCGTACTGCGACAAGAAGCCATGCTTTCGAATATGCGTATTACGTTTGAACGCTTGCCTGCCGATGCTGCGTTCGACACGGCTCGCCTGCTCGACGACGAAGCTTTCGCGGCCTATTTTGCCGAGTAACCGCATGATTCGCATCGAAAACGTGACGCGTAAGTATGGTACGAAAGTCGCCGTGAACGACTTGAGCCTACATGTGCCCGCTGGTGAACTGTTCGCATGTCTGGGGCCCAATGGCGCAGGCAAGACGACGACGATCAAAATGATGGTCGGTCTGTTGCAACCTACCGCCGGACACATTCATCTGTGTGGCATCGACGCCGTCGCGCAGCGTCGCGAAGCCAATCGCTTGCTCGGCTTCGTGCCGGATCAACCCTATCTCTACGAGAAGCTTTCGGGACGCGAATTCCTGCAATTTGTTGGCGAGTTGTTTGGGCTGGGTGGTGATGACATCGCGGTCGGCATCGAAGAACAGATCAAAGCGCTGGAACTGGCTGCCTTTATCGACCATCTCACCGAAAGCTATTCGCATGGCATGAAGCAACGTCTAGCATTCGCGGCTGCGTTCTTGCACAAGCCCAAACTGCTCGTACTCGACGAGCCGATGGTCGGCCTTGATCCGCGCAGCATGCGCATGGTAAAGGACTTGCTCAAGGCGGAAGCGCGGCGCGGTACGACGGTCTTTATGTCGACGCACACACTCTCCATCGCGGAAGAGATCGCCGATCGTATTGGCGTGATCGATCAAGGGCGTTTGCTCTTTTTGGGCACGGTCAACGAGTTGCGGCGGCATTTGTCCCTGGGAGATCAATCGCTGGAACAGCTGTATCTCACGCTGACGGAACCTTCGGTCGAGGAATTCGCGCCGCGGACATAGTGCAATACGTATGGCATCGATCACAACGAGTTTGGAAGACGACCTCCCCGGGCTGCCCGCCGCACTGGGGGAATTGATCGATGCGCGACGGGAAGCGGCCATTTTCCAACGGATGCGTCTGCGCATGTTGCGCACGCTCATGCGACAAGCGTTGAGCGAATCGCGCTTTCGCGCCGCGGTGGTCACGGTGGTGAGTTTGGTTTTCTGGGTCGGCTTGTTCGTGTTGTTTGCCGAAGGCTTTGTGTTTCTCCGCACGGCGCTCGACAACGCCGCATTGCGAGCGCAAACCGTGCAAGCGGTTTACAACGTGTTCTTCCTGGCTTTGACCGTGATGCTGACGATGTCGTCGGCGATCATTTCTTACAGCAACATGTATCGTGGCGAGGAGATTGCGTACTTGCTCACATTGCCTGCGCGTCCCGGGCGACTGGTGCTGTTCAAGTTTCAGGAAGCGGTTGTATTTAGCTGCTGGGGCTTCATCCTGCTCGGGAGTCCTATGTTGATCGCCTACGGCGTGACATCCGACTCGCCTTGGTACTATTACGTGCTGATCTTGCCGTTCATGGTGTCGTTCGTGCTTATTCCCACCGGCCTGGGAACATTGCTCTGCATGCTGGTAGTGTATTACCTGCCGACGCTACGGCTTTACGCATTCGTGCTGGCTGGCGTGCTCGCGATCGCCGTGGCGGCCGTATGGGGCTGGTTTGCGATTGGTGCGGCGTCGCAGGAAATGCTCACGCCTGATTGGTTTCAGCAAATGCTAGGACGATTGCAATTCTCCGAACAACGGATGCTCCCGAGTTGGTGGCTCAGCAGCGGTTTGCTGGAAGCGGCGCATCCGACCAAAGTTGGCGCTATCGGCAGCGCTTGGCAAGACAGCCTTTGGTTCCTCGCAACGCTGTCGGCCAATGCACTGGTGTCGATGCTGCTGGCGGTGGAAGTGGGCGCGCGACTGTTTCGCCCCGGCTATAGCGGGCTCCAAGGCCTGGTACCGTCGAAACGGCAAGCGAAGCGCGGCTATCTCGATCGAGCCCTA
>JBGSHH010000750.1:0-5477 GCA_041752355.1 Pirellulaceae bacterium
AGATTCTTCGGTTGGGCGGACGCCTCGGACTCCAACTTCCCCAAATCGCCACCTTGCATCCCTGCGAGTTCCAGCGAAGCCTTGAGCTTCTCGGCTTCCATCTCCAAGAACCCGCGTTTCTCGAGTTCCTCGACAATCGCACGTACACCATCGTGATCGTGCGCTGCTAACAATGCGCGCCCCAAACCAATTTGCAAACTCGCTTCCCGCGGCATCTTTTGGATTAGGTCGCGATATTTGCCCGCCGCCGCGACTGGGTCGATCGTTTCCAGCGCTTTGACGCTGGCCACTTCGCCTTGTATTACCAGACCATCCAGGAAGCTGCGTAGATTTGGCTCCGGCACAAAGCCTTGGAAGAAATCCACAACCGTTCCATCGACCAAGCCATATACCGCGGGAATCGAGCTAACATTGAACTCGCCCGCCGCCGCCTGATTGTGTTCCGTCTCCGCTTTGACGAGGACGAACTTGCCAGCATATTCGGCGGCAAGCTTTTCCAATACCGGCTTGAGCATCATGCAGGGCTGGCACCACGACGCCCAAAAGTCGACCACCACCGGCACCGTCTTCGAGCGCTCGACAACGTCGAGTTCGAACGTGGCGTCGGTGGTACTAACAACATGCGGTGACTCGTCAGACATCATTTTCTTCTTTCGTGGAGTAGGCGTCCCACCTACCGTATGGGTTCTCTCTGGTGCGGCTCGCGGACTCGCCACACCCTACAGCTTCCTACCCAGCGCATTGGCCACTTTGCGGCACTTGTCCATGGTCGCTTCGAACTGGCCGAAGTTCAGCGATTGATAGCCATCGCTAAGCGCCTTCTCCGGATCGGGATGGACCTCCAAAATCAGGCCATCGGCTCCGGCAGCAACGCTCGCGGCGGCCATGTCTGGCACCAGGTAAGTATGACCTGTTCCGTGGCTGGGGTCGACCACCACCGGCAGGTGCGTCTTGTGGTGTAAGTAGGGCACGCTTGCCAGCGGCAAAGTGAAGCGCGTATGAGCCTCGAAGGTCCGAATGCCACGTTCGCACAGCATCACGTTGGGATTGCCCTCGTTCAGGACATATTCAGCCGCCAGGAGCAATTCTTCCATGGTCGCGCTCGGACCGCGTTTGAGCAGCACCGCCTTGCGAGTCTTGCCGACCGCTTCCAGCAAGCGGTAATTCTGCATGTTGCGGGCGCCGATTTGCAGCACGTCGGCATACTCTTCCACGAGGTCGACATCCTCAGTCGCGACCACTTCCGTCACGATCGCTAGCCCTGTTTCCGCGCGGGCGAGCGCCATCAATTTCAGTCCCTCTTCTTTCAAACCTTGGAAGCTGTAGGGGCTGGTCCGCGGTTTGAACGCGCCACCGCGCAGCGCCGTCGCGCCGGCCGCTTTCACCGCGCGAGCACAGGCCATGATTTGGTCTTCGGTTTCGACCGAGCAGGGTCCGGCGATCACGCCGATCACGCCGGCGCCGACTTTCAAACTGCCGGCGACCACTTGCGTTGGTTCTTTCTTCACTTCGCGACTGGCGACTTTGTAGGGAGCCAGAATTGGCACCACTTCCGCCACGCCGGGGCCGCTTTCGAGCGATTCCTTCATCTGCGAACGCTTTTCGCCGATGGCGGCGATCACAGTCCGTTCGGTGCCGACGATCACGTGGGCTTTGAGTCCGAGTGTTTCGACGCGTTCGACCATGTGATCGATTTGGTCTTGCGACGCGCCTTTTTCCATCACGACGATCATCGAGAATAACTCCTGGCAATAGTTGGGGGCGAGGATGGGGGCAATCATGGCGTTCACCTGGATGCCTTTCAAAGTACTCATCACGCTCCGCGTGATGGTGCTGGGCAACGACTTGCCGCAGCTACGAAGTGGTACGGATTCATCGCATCAAGCGGAGCGTGATGCGCACACTCGTCTCCCACCCTATCAACCGTTAACGCACATCAGGTGTTCACCAACGAAAACAGCCCTGAAGTCCGCATGGGCTTCAGGGCTGGGATTCTTTTTGGAATCACTCGATGTAGGGCTACTCACCCTCACCGGCCCATTGGCCCGGAGAGCTAAAGTAAAACCGCCAGAATCGAGCAACGCTGTGTTTCATAGCGATATTATGGATCGGCCAAATTTAGTTGCAAGTGTACTGAAAAAGAAAAGCGGTCCTTTTTCCTACCGATAATCTTCCCGAATCGGCTGAAATACGTCGAGCGCCACCACTTTGCCGTCACCAGCCACCGCCCGATGCACCACGCCCCCCGGGATGCGCCACATGTCACCAGGGCGGATGGTTTGCTCCTCATCGCCGATCGTGAAGGTCAACTCACCTTCCAGCAGCATCCCCATTTGCTCGTGCCGATGGCTGTGCGGCTCGACGACCGCATGGGGCTCAAATTCCACCAACGACAGCATCGCATTCTGCCCCGCCATGGTGTGAATCGTCACGCCCGGGAAGATTGTGTGCTGCGAACACTCAGAACGATGGACGAAGTATTTGGAAGTCGTCATAGCGGTTCCCTTTTTAAATTTTGATACCAACCCGAAGTTGTTCGCTCCGCGAACAGTACATCCGAAAAAACTCACCCGATTAAAGTCTCTCGATTTTCACTACACAAAAATGCCGTTTCGTTCGCGGAGCGAACAACGACTATGCGATACGTTCTGCGATGCGCAGCAACTGATTGTACTTGGCCAGGCGTTCGCTACGGACGATGGAACCGATCTTGATGTATTCCGCGCTCACGGCGGTGGCGAGGTCGGCGATGGTGCTGTCTTCGGTTTCTCCGCTCCGCGCGGAGACAACGAGCGAGTAATCATGCTCGCGGGCAAGTTTCATGGTGCGAAACGTCTCGGTCAATGTGCCGATCTGATTCACCTTAATGAGTACGCTATTGGCCACACCTAAGTCGATGCCGCGCTGCAAACGCGCGACGCTGGTAGTGAAAAGATCATCGCCGACGAGTTGCACACGCGCCCCCAATCGCTCAGTCAGCAATTGCCAACCGGACCAGTCTTCTTCCGCCAGCGCGTCCTCGATACTGACAATCGGAAACTCGTTCACCCAAGCTTCCATGCGATCGACCATTTCGGCAGCGGTGAGCGCGCGACCTTGCTCCGTCTTGAGATAATACAAGCCATCGCGATAGAAATGGGTGGCGGCCACATCGAGCGCGATGGTCACTTCCTCGCCGGGGCGAAAGCCAGCGGCTTCAATCGCGCGCACCACGAACTCCACCGCGCTGCGATTGTCAGGCAACTTCGGACCAAAGCCACCTTCATCACCAACGAGACGTCCTTCATAGCCAGACTTGTTGAGCAGTTCGCCCAGGCGATTGTAAATCCGCACGATCTGCTCGAGTTGTGCGGGGTAGGGAAGGGCGGCTTCAGGAATCACCAGCACATCTTGAAAATCGATATTGCCTCCAGCATGTAATCCGCCGGAGATCATGTTCGTCATGGGGCGCGGCATCGCGATGCGTTCTGCCGTTGGATAGTTGGCGCGCCAGAGTGCATGCAGATGCTGGTAAAGCGACACGCGACGCACCTGCGCCGCCAGATGGGCCACCGCCAACGACACGCCCAGCAGCGTGTTGCCCCCCAGCTTGGTCTTTTGTGGCGTGCTATCCAATGCCAGCAAAGCTTCGTCGATCGCGGTTTGATCGGTGGGATCGTGCTGAATGATTGCTGGTGCTAACACTTCATTCACATGTTGCACGGCCTGACGAACACCGCGCCCATCGTACCAGTTGGCAGCGCCGTCACGCAGTTCGAGCGCTTCTGCCGCGCCGGTGCTCGCGCCCGAAGGAACCATGGCCCGCCCGATGTAGTCCTTTGTGCTCGCCTCGACCTCCACTGTGGGCCGCCCCCGACTATCGAGCACTTCGCGGGCGTGTATCTGCGAGATTTTCATGGTCTAGTTCATTCCGTCAACGATTTCACTACCGAACTCACATCGCGCACGCCGCCATCGATCGCGCCGAGAACCTTGTCGCGCACCATTTCACGATCCGCTGCGCGCAAATACTCGACAGGACTTTTGCCATCAATGCGAGCCAACAGACAGGCCAGCAAATTGTCCCCAGCGCGCTGGCCTAGAGCCGACCATTCCAAAGGCGAAATGCGCGCACGTATCCTGGCCGCGTACTCATTCCAAAACAAAAGAGCCAACGACCTGTCAATCGTCTCCCGCAAGTGAATTGCCTTTAGTACCAAGTGGCTCAGAAAGAACCCCAAATCAAACGCCGGATCTCCGTAATGTCCCACTTCGAAATCGATGAGCAAGATATTGTGATCGGTCACAAGCAAGTTCTTGGGACTGAAATCGCCATGGACTAACGCTAATGAATTGATAGCGAGTGATGCCAACAATTCGGAAATGAATGGCTTAATCGCCGGATGAACACGGGCGATCTCGCGATAATACGGATCGACTCGCAAATCGTCGAAAAACTTCCTGTCGCCAAACCGCTCGGCCAATGCTGTCTGGCGCCATGATCGCGCGTGCATCTTCGCCAGCCATCGGCCGCAAGCTTTGGCAATCTCCTGACCTTCGTCCCCTCGTAGGAGCCTTGTCTTCCATGGCAGTGCGTGCCGATCCGCCGCCGTCATTGCAAACGTATATTGCTCGCGATCCTCGAACAACAATTCCGGCACGCTCGCCAAAACGCCATCCGATTCTGCTTCCCCGATCAATTCGCCATACGCCCTGAGCACCTCCACTTCCCGCCAGATCCGCTCGGGGCTGCAGAACCAAGGCTGCGCGACGCGCAACTGCTCGCGAGCTTGTTTTAAGACAAACGGTGCGCGCGAGCTGGCGGGGAATTCCACCAGCAAAACAATGTTCGACACACCGCCGGCTAACTCGCGAATGCTCACCTGCTCGCGCGGCGCTAGATGACCGCGCTCGCTCAGGTAAGCTTCCGCATTGGTGGCGTCAATGAGCCGCATCACTTCTTCTGGGACTCGAGCGCCTTTTCCAATCCTGGCACGCCATCTTCCCCACTGGGTACGGTAAATACCGCGCCCGCGAAGGCATCGCCAATTGGCTCATAGCGACCGCCGAGATGCTCCGCTAGGAAGGCTTCCTGCACCGCCTGGAACGAAAAGCGATTCTGCGGTCGGGCGAGGCCGTGTCCTTCTTGCTGATAGAGCATGTAGGTCACTGGAATCTTCTTTTGATTCATCGCTTCGACAATTTGGTCCGCTTCCGCCTGCTTCACGCGTGGGTCCTTGGCACCCTGACAAATCAGCAGCGGCTTCTTGATCCGATCGACCATGAACAGCGGCGAACGAGCCTTGAGGAACTCTTTTCCTTCCTCGGTTTCCCAATCACCCACGCGTTGCTTCATCACCGGCATGAACGACGCCCAATACTCGGGCGGGTTTTCCATCAGCGTGAGCAAGCTGGAAGGACCGACCACATCGACGCCGCAAGCAAAGACGTCCGGCGTGACGGTGAGACCAACCAGCGTGGCGTAACCGCCGTAACTG
>JBGSHH010000751.1:0-7735 GCA_041752355.1 Pirellulaceae bacterium
CTAATTCAAAACCACTTGTATGTCGCAGGCGAGCATCGCTCGCACTACAAATTTGTACGGAGAAAGCGGCTCAGAGAGTGCTTTCACCTACCTAGATAAGCCGATTCGCCTAGGGCGAAGGTCCACTCAGTATAATTGCCGGCAATTCGGAAAGTCAACGAAATCGATTTAAATTCGGATGTCTACGTGAAATAGGTGGTCTGCACCTTGTTCGCTCTAACTCCTTACCGCATCGGCATTAACCTCCGGTATGAGGGAGGAACGGGATTGGCTTGTACCACCACAAGGGGGTTGTCCGTGGTGCGACCGCTACAGAATGTACTATTCACCGCATGCTTGTTCTTCGCCAAGGCCGCTCGGAATTATTCCCGACGGCGAATAGACTGCAGTGTGGCAGACCTGTCTGTCTGTCGAGAAGTTCTGCATGCAGGGTAGACGGGGATGTCTGCCCCACTTTGATGGACACTTGGGGAAATATGTAAATGGGGGGCATCGATTGGGTCATCATTCTGGTGATGATCCTGTTTAATGGTGTATTCGCGGCTTACGAGATTGCGTTGGCATCAGTGTCGCTCGCTCGACTGCAACAGCTCACGGCGGTGCATCAGTGGGGCGCGAAGGCCGCCGCCTCCATGAAACAAACGATGGAAGCCAGCCTAGCGGTGGTGCAACTCGGCATCACGTTGGTCGGCATCATCGCGGCCGCCACAGGTGGCGCGGAAGCGCAAGAAGATCTTTCACCGCAGTTGGCACAATGGCTCGATCTGCCGGCGACCACCGCTTGGACCGACTTTTTCGCGCTGGCAATCATCGTGGTGCCGCTCACGATTCTGACCATTGTTGTGGGCGAATTGATTCCCAAAGTCTTCGCGCTACGAAATAAGGAATGGGTCTGCCTGCGTCTGTCGCCGCTAATGCTGTGGTTCTCGTGGCTGGTCTGGCCGGTGGTCTGGATGCTGGAAACGGTAGTGCGCGCCGCGGTTTTGATTGGCGAGAAGTTCTTCTTTCGGGGCGCGGATGCCGAGGCACAGTACGAGACTTCGCATTTGCAAGAGCTGCGCGCCATGGCGGCGATGGCCAGGGCGTCGCGCATGATTGGTGCCCAAGAAGAACGAATCATCGTTTCCGCCGCGCGCCTCTCCAGTCGCCCCGTAAAAGAGATCGTGCTCCCCGCCGAACACATCAGCATGATGGCGCTCGATAGTTCGCTGGCAGAATGCTTGATCGCCGCCCACTTGGATATGCACACGCGGTTTCCCGTCGCGCGCGTCGCGAACGATCCCCAATCCATTATCGGCTACGTGAACTTCAAGGACATCGTAGCCATGATGCGCTTGTCGCCGCAGGATCCTTCGCTGGCGGGTATCTTGCGACCGATGCCAAAATTCCTCGCTACGCAGCCGATCTCGCACGTTTTGGAAGCCATGATGCGCGATCACACGCACATTGCGCTGGTGCGCGATCGCGATGAGCAGATCATTGGCCTGGTCACGCTCGAAGATATCATCGAAGAACTTGTGGGCGAGATCGAGGATGAACACGATCGCCTGCCAGCCCATGTCGCGACGTCGGAGGCGGGTTGGGTGGTGGGCGGTGGGATTTCGCTGACACGCTTGCGAGAGGTGACCGGCATCGATCTAGCAGGCGACATGCCGACCAATGCGCCGCGCACGCTCAGTCAATGGATGGCAGGGCATCTGGGTCGCTCGGTGCACGGTGGCGACGTGGTCGAACGCCATGGCTATCGGTTGCTGGTCCGCAAGCTTCGTCGCCAAGAAGTGCTCGAGGCTCAGATCACTAAAATACCTGCCTAGCGTCGTTAAACAATTAACCAAATCGAGAATGCAATGCCAAGAATAATATGTGCCCTGATGGTTCTGGTACTCGCGAATGTTGCCTGCGGCAAGGACCAACCGGAAAAGACCGCAGCGGATGTTTTAGGCGGCCAGGAAGTTATTGAGACGATCTTGAAGGCGGACAAGGTCGAGGCGTATCGCCTGAAGGATCAGTTCTTCAAGGAGAAACTCTCCGAGTATGAGGCGAGTGCTGGACCGATCAAGCTGACTGCCAAGCTAGCGCAGTCGCTTTCGCAGACGGTAGCGGCCTACGATAGTTACGAACGCGAAATTGCCAAAGGTTGCGAACCGATCTTTGGCGTGCGAACGACGTTCACGCGCGGTGATCAGCAAGTCGATGTCGTCTATTGCTTTGAATGCCAGATTTTAGCGGTCTATCACCAAGGCAAGCGCGTCGGCGGCGGACAATTCGATCCAGCACAGCGCAAGCTTGAAGCGTTAGCGAAGCAGATGTTTCCCAAGGATGAAGCGATTCAAGGCTTGGGAAAAAAGCGTGATTGACTACCCTCTGAAAGGCAAACCCTCGCGTTCGCCGGACAGAGCTTGCAACACTATTCCGCTTGCAAGCGGTAGAGCTGCGTATCCGTGCGCAGCAAGAGACTTTCGCGATACACGGCCAACGAAGCGCAAGTGCGACCAAAGAGTTGGTTCTTCGCTAATTCGCGAAACGTGCGACCGGGCGCGAGGACGTGCGTGGTGCCGGCTTCGTTGGTGAAATAGAGCTTGCCAGCGGCCAGCAAAGAGCTGGCCGAGTAGTTGCCGCCGAGTCGCTGTTGCCAAACCACTTCGCCGGTCTGGGCGTCGAGACAGGTGGCGATTCCTTTCGTCGAGACCATGTAGAGCAAGCCTTCGGCCACCAGCGGCGAAGCAATTTCCGGCACCTGCTTGTGCGTCTGCCACGCGATGTGCGAGGCCGTGACATCGCCTGTGCCATCGACGCGAATCGCCGCCAAGGTCGGCTGCGTAAAGCCCGTGCAGATGAAGACGGTGCCATCGCTGTAGACGGGTCGTGGCACGGTGGAATAGCAATCGCCAAAGTTGGCTCGCCAGACTTCACGGCCTGTCGCCGGTTCGTACGCCACGACCCACTGCGCGCCTGGCACGATCAGTTGCTGGCGACTTTGGTGCGTGATCAAGAGCGGCGTACTGAACGCGCGATGGCGAAGCTTTTCGTTGGCGGTGAGTTGAGGTCGCGGCGTTTGCCAGACGGTCTTGCCGGATTTTTTGTCGATCGCGATGACGTATTGCTGATCGGCGGCATCGCACGTGAGAAAGACAAGGTCACCCGCCAGCACAGGCGAGCTTGCGACGCCGGTCATATAATCGTGCGCAAAAGTACGCTTCCAGACGACTTCGCCTTGAGGGAGCGCGAGGCAGTACGTGCCGAGCGAACCAAAGTGACAGATCAACCGCTGACCATCGGTGGCCGGTGTGGCGGAGGCATAGCTATTATGGGCGTGAATGGCCGCTGGCTGTTCACTGGTGGCAAGTTCGATCTTGCGCAGCAGTTTGCCGTCGCGGGCGTCGATCTCGATCGCCATGACCTTCACATTGCCATGCAATTGCATTTCGGCGGCAAAGGGATTGTTGGCGAGTTGGGCGTCGCGCTGCGTGTTAGGTAGCGCGGTCTCTTCAGCGGTCGTCAACCAGATCGAATCACTCAATACCGTCGGCGACGACCAGCCACGTCCTGGAATATCGCACTGCCAGACGATGTTCGTGTCGGCATTCCAGCTGGTCGGCAGTCGCGTAAGGTTCGCAGCAGCATGGCCATCGCCGGTGGGTCCGCGAAACTGTGGCCAGTCTGCGCGCGCCGGCACGACGAGCACCAATAGCACGAGCACCACGCTTCGAGATAGCCGCCACCGCAACATAACCAAGTTTCCGCCAGCCCAGCGTTATGACACGCATAATTATAGCTTGCGGAAGTGGGCACGGCTTCGCCCGTCTGCCGTCACATGGCAGGGCTTACTAGAGCAAACTCTCCAGCAGCAAACGCATCTTTCGCATTTCGCTGGCGTGATCGACATCGGGCAATTCGGTGATGTTCACGCTGAGCGCCCGGTTGTATTTCACCTTTTGCAACTGCGTTACCAGGCGGCCATACTCCACTTCCCCTTGGCCGACGCGGACCTGCAACTGCTTCTTGCTCGTATCGCGCAGATGCGTGTGGTAAACGTACTTCATCAGCTTGTCCGTATTCTTGTTCTGATACGGGCCGCAGATGTAATGGCTGGGATCGAACGTCAGGCCGAGTCCTTTGCAGTTGTCGCACAGCACGGTCACCGTGTCGGGATCTTCCGACAAGCGACCGATCTGGCTCTTGATGCTGACGCGCACCCCTTCGTGCGTGGCGATGCCTGTCAGCTTGCGGAGCCGTTCCACTTCTTCGTTAAACGGGGTACCGAGTTCGCCCGAGGGAATGGTCAGCGTCACCACTTTGGTCGCTTTGGCCAGCTTGCAACAAGCTGTGAATTGTTCGTAGTACTCTTCGCCGGGAGCTTCGATTTGCAAATCGTAAGCAACCACGTCGAGCCGATTGGTGGAGCGGCAAAGATGGATCGCCTTTTCCAAATCGGCGGTCACCTCCGAAGGCTTCAATTGGCAGCCATGCTCGTGCAATGCCAACTCGACATAGGCGTATTCCAGCTCGACAAGCCGGTCCAACGCCTCGTTCAGGGGCAGGTGATAGAAACACTCGGTCGAAGCGGAGACGATCACCGCGGCACTCCTTTGTGGACTTTGGCAATTTCGACAGGCATCCGGCCTGCTTATGCAAATCCCCGGCCAGCAAGCCTGAGGACGAAACGTAACGCTAGCACTGGCCGGAATGGGCGCGAAAAGGGCGTGCGCGCGATCGGCCAGCTACAGGGCGTAGCTTAGCGGCGCAGGCAAAGCGCGGCAACACCACCATCCGGGGTGTCGAAACCTTCCCGGTAAACTAGAATAGGGAGTGTCCGACGGTTACACGGCTGAAGGTTCGTCCCCCAGCGCTGGTAAGCCCCCATTTTTCAATCCGGCCCGAGGTGCCTGCCATGAGTACCGATCCCAATCAATACAAAGCCCCCGAAATTCCCTCACCCGTCACTTCGCAAACAGGCGTTCGTCAGCCCATGAATAACCCCAACCCCCCGATTTTCATTCAACAACCGCGCAGTATGTTTGCCCGCTTCTTTAGCTGGCTGGGCTGGGTCGGCTTCGGCCTTTGCTTGATGAGCCTGATTGGGCTGATGTCGCAATTCTCCGATTACTTCGACACCACCCACGGCATCACCGAGAAGTTCCACTCCGGCGAAGAATTCGGCCAAGATAAAATCGCCATCATCACAGTCAGCGGCGCGATCTTGGAAGGCGATGGTCATGTGAAGCATCAGATCGATCGCGTCCGTGAGGATGACAAGGTCAAGGGTGTCGTCGTCCGCGTCGACTCTCCTGGCGGCACCGTGACTGGTTCCGACTACATCTATCATCATCTGCAGAAACTGCGCGAGGAAAAGATCGAGAAGAACGGCAGCTTCCCAATGGTGGTGAGCATGGGAAGCATGGCGGCCAGTGGTGGCTACTATGTGGCGATGGCGGTGGGCGATCAGGAAAAATCGATCTATGCCGAACCAACGACGACCACCGGCTCGATCGGCGTGATCATTCCACACTACGACATCACTGGGCTGATGGAAAAGTACGACGTGAAAGACGATTCCATCGCCACCCATCCCCGCAAGCAAATGCTGAGCATGACGCGCCCGCTGACGCCTGAGAATCGCGAGATTCTCACGGTCTACATCAACGAATCGTTCACGCGGTTTAAGGATATCGTCAAGGATGGCCGCCCGCATTTCAAGAAGGATAGCGACGCGCTGGATCAACTCGCCACGGGTGAAATCTTCACCGCCAATCAAGCGAAGAAGTCTGGGTTGATCGACGAAATCGGCTTCATCGAGGACGCCATCGATCGCGTGATCGAACTCGGCAGCTTGGACAAAGAGAAGGTCCGCGTGGTGAAGTTCGAGCAACCGCTCAAACTATTCGATCTGGGACTGGCCCAAGGCTCCAGCGGCAGCATCAGCTTGCACTCGCTGTTGGAACTTAATTCCCCCAAGGCGTATTACCTCTCGACCAGCCTGCCGGCGCTGATTAGCAGCGAGCGGTAGACGTTCGATGATATTAAAAAAGAACGAGCGGAAGGCAATCGCCCTCCGCTCGTTTTTTATTGACCATTGCTATATTCCTGCTACTTCTTCAACTGCTCACGCAGCCCATCGACTTCCACGCGCAACCGCTCAACTTCCTTCTCCAGTTTCTGCACGCTGTTATCTCCGGACAAGCGTTGCAGGATGACGTCAAGCTTCTGATTCACGTCGTCGAGCTGGGCATGCGGTGCGGACAAACCGCCAGCACCAGTAATGCGATGCGCCGTGATCGTCGCTGGCATGCCAGGCTGGGCAGGCACGGCAGTCGTCATCGGCATTGCGGGCAGGGCTGTCACGCGGCCAGACATGGTCGCAGGACTGGTAAAGAGTTGAAAGTGACGGATCGCTTGCGGTTCGGGACCACCTTCCACCTGCACCTTCATCGAGCCGCCACGCATCTGCTCGACCAGCACGCGAATATCTTCCGGCAACTCGCCCACCGTATCTTCGGTCACTTTCCAGCTTTGCTCGCCACGCTTGATTTCAATCGTCGCGGGCTTGTCCCCTTCCTTCTGCACATGCACTTTCACATCCTTGGGCCAGGCGGTCGCTTTAATTCGATCGGCCGGAAATGCCACGCCGGGACGCACCACCATCAACTCCATGTCCTGCCCATGACGGCTCAACCATTTCAAGCCTTTCTCGACCGTCTCCAGGCGGATCTTCTCCGCCTCGGCTTCTGCGGGACCAGCGGCCGTACCTTGAACGCTGGTCGCAGCGGGGCGTTCAGCCAGCTTCACTTTTAATGTGGCTTCTTTGCCACCACGCAAGATGGTGAGGGTCACTTCTTCACCACCATGCTTGTCCACGAGCTTCCCGAGTTGCTCGACGTCCGTGAGTTCCGTATCGTTGAGCCTGGTCAAGATATCGTGCTCTCGCACATCGGCGTTGGCGGCCGGGCTATTGGGCATGATTCCGCTGACATACAAACCTTGCGAACGATTAAGCTGAGCCTTCAACGCATCGCCGATCGGTTCGCACGATACGCCAATCCAGAATTTGCTGAGTTCGAACGTCGCACCCGTGCCACTCGTCTCAGCGGCGTCGCCTAAGAGAGTGAATCCGTTGGTCGTTCCGAACAAGCGCAAGCCACTAGGCGGTGTGAGTACGCCTCTGATCACAGCGCCCTCCGCTGGGACCTCTTGTACGTCCTGCTCTTGCTCTTGGGTTTGCTCGGACCCGACGAGAATGAGTCTGTTGTATTCCTCTTGCGCCCCGGCGAATGTCGCCGCGCCGCACAACACGGTCGCCAGCGTTCCTTGCTTCCACCAATGTCGTACCATGACTAAACCCTTTCAAAAAGTAACGACCCCCTGATATGTTCTTATCCGCCTTTAGGCGACGGCGCACCTTACTGCACGCGATTGGCCACCGGCGTGAGTTGATAGCGATCGATGGGGACCAGCACGCGGCCGCCATCTTCCGTATGCAGCGGCAGCACGCTTTGTTGTTTCACCACGCGATGGCCGGCTTGCTCTAGCATCCGCAGCATTTCCGGCGAGACCGCCTCTTCGCGATCGGCCGCCAGCAAGTCGCCAGCGTGATCGGCATGATAGATCGGCACTTCCACCGCTTGACCGTTTACATTCATCAGCAAGCGCACGTTGCCGAGTTGCTGGTCGGGATCTTGCGCAGCCAGCGCCGTAGGATCGATCGCTTCCGTTGGAGAATCCTTGAGCTGATCGACGG
>JBGSHH010000752.1:0-7496 GCA_041752355.1 Pirellulaceae bacterium
GATGGAATGCCAGAATCAACATCGTCCCATGCTGCACATGGCGATCGAGCACGGCTACGATGTCGTCGGCTTGCGCTGGGACGCCGATCGGGGCCACAACCTGGTGATTTTTGAGAAATCACTCGGTGAAGGCGAGAGCGAAGATTAGTGGGTCACATATTCTTGTCTGCCTGAACTAAATCCAATCGCTCGCCGATGGTGCGTGACTAAGGCTTTGTCGCGCGCACGATAAATAAGTAGTCGCCAGGCCGCTTGCCGAATTCCTCGTCGATCTTGCCGCCATGATCATTGCGATCTCGACCGACTGAATAGATCGTCGGCTGCCCGGCCACAACAGCGTACCGCATCGGCTGACCGTCATAGGGATCAAGTGGTACCGTTTTCAACATGCATTCTGCGGCGGCTTGCTCTAAAGTTTCAGGCAATCGGCCATGCGCGATTTCATAACGTCGCAGCGCCAGTAATAGCTGAACTCCAGCGAGTTGCGTGGCGGGTTGGCGACTCTCTTCGATGAATGCCTCCACGGCAGGAGCAAAGATGAACTGGAGACATGCGGGTGCGCGATCGAGGAGCTTGGGACGATCATCAACAGGCGTAGCAGCGGCCAGTTCTTTGAACTCCGCAAGCTTGGCGTGATGCTGTGACAATGCGCGCTGATATTCCGCTTGAAATAGTTTGCCGTCATTTGGTGGATGTGCCGCGCGAATCGCTTGCTGAAACAATTCATTGAGCGCGGCGTACTCGGCTTCATAGTTCGCGATGGATGCGCTTGGTGTCCCCTGGGCGCTTCCCTCGGCATATCTGGGGGTCACAAACGCGGCGACATCGTCAAGGGTCCACTCTCCAACTCGCAACTTGTCCAGTGCATTGCGACTAGCTATGTAGTCCATCTTCAGTCCCTCCTCAAGGCGATTCAATGACTGTCGTTGATGAGACTCCAGAATGGAAAGGATCTCGTCGATTTGTACCGTGGTCAAGTTGGGCTGGTTGAGGGTGATTCGTTCGATGGCCGTCAACGTTGTACTATCGATGACGATGGATACCAATTGGCATATAAGGTAAGCGCGAGGTTGTAGATCACGCGAAATCCGCAGAGATCGACGGACTGCAACCATTGCCTGGTCGACATCGTTGGCTCGTCTCGCTTGCTCAAGTTCTAACAAGGTGAGGCGTGAAACCATCCGCGCTGCATACACGTGACTCAAATCCGCATCGAGCGCGAGTGATGTGACGAACACACACTTGGGTTTCGTTTGAGCGAAATCAACCTGACGGATGACGGCTCTGGCCCGAGAAAGAACGTCATTGATCTGCTCCGCAGTGACTTCGCCATTGGCGATATTGTCAATCTTGGCTAATTCGATGATCTGTTGCTCTAGTGGCGTCGGTTCCGTTCCAGACACATAACTACATATGGGCGCTAGCGCCAGCAAATAGTGCGGCGCGGCGTTGTCGGGAGAATCCGCGCGACTGGCCAAATACGCGCGCACGTCGAAGGGTTCGTCCTGTCGTTGACCCGCCCAGGCAGGTACCACGTTGGGCGTAGCGGTGGGAGAGAAGACCGTCGGTGCGCTTACTGGCGCAATTACAGGCGAGGCTACGGGAGGTGGGTTCGTCGCGGAAGCTGGTGGTTGTGAGGGTGTGCTTAGCGGGCCACAACCCGTCGTGAAGTGTAGTAGTCCGATAGCGAGGGTGATTAGTGCCAAGAGTAGCGAAGGATGTCGAGCCATGAATCCTTGCATCCATCAAAGGACCGAGAGAAGTTGCCACTTGGTTAGATTGTCGGTGACCAGACGCGACAATGCAATTGCCAGCAGTTGATACAATTCGCACAACGACTAGCATCATTAAGATTGGCACACACCGGCGAGCTAAAAGACTAGCCTCCCACAAATAGGCAATGTAGCGTCTCTGGCCCGTCGTTTGCTCTGCTACTGAGCGTGCGTAACCGCGTCTCGACATGTCCAGGAGCAAACACGTGAAACGTCTTCTCTTAAGTATGTGGCAGGAGGATGATGGCGTCCTCAGTTTTGAATGGGTGCTGATCCTTACGGTCGTGGTAATCGGTATTGTCGTCGGTGTCTCCGCCGCCCGCGATGCGATTGTCGAGGAAGTCGGCGACACGGCGGAAGCGGCTGTGGCGCTCGATCAATCGTATGTAATTCCGCAGCCGCTCATGCCTTACATCGCGATGGACAGCGTCAATACGTCGACGAATCCCAGTTTCGTCCCCCTCACGGTTAACGGACTAGGACCGATCGGCGGCAGTAGCGACTCGGAATTCCGCGACTTCGCCGTCGCGTATGACTGCACGCGCGGCATCAACGCGCCGCAAGGTCAAGAGACCGAACTCGACCTGGATTGAGGTCCGTTCACCACACGCGTTGTGGAAAGACAACCTGAAACTCACTTCCGCCGGCTGCTTGCGAGAGCACCGGCGGATTTTTTTGTTGTGAGAAATGGACGGTGGGCCGTGGAGAGAAAGACGGAAGCGTCGTGATGATTGTGCCGACTGCTGAGCTCCGACTCTCGACCATTTCCGCTTCGTTTCATTCGCTGAACACGTGCTTGCCAATCGTGGGGCATCTACCGTCAGGCCACGTTCACTTCAGTAAACAGCCACGAGGCCGCGCTGCGACGAGTGTTTCATCGTCGCAACATCCGCGCTGGTCCGGTTATAACGGCACCATTTCCCAGCAAGTGCTAACTCCAATCGCAATCAGAAGTAAGCTTCCTTCGGAGAGTTGTTCAGGGACTTAGCGCCTTCTCTGGCACAGGTTGTGCGTTACGATCCCCCGTCCCCAATTGGCGAGCGGGCACACGTGGCCAGCGGGACCTCACGAACAAAAACGTTCTTCGTACAGGAGATACTCGATGAAGATTTGGAATCGGATGTGGATCGAAGAGGACGGCGTGCTGTCGTTCGAGTGGGTGTTGCTGGTGACCTTGCTCACCATCGGCATCGTCGGTGGCTTGGCCGCCGCTCGCGACGCGATCATCGATGAATTGGGCGACGTCGCTCAAGGCATGCTCGCGCTCGACCAATCGTATTCGATCGGTTATGCCCCGGATATCACGATCCACGTGCCGCCAGCGGCCAGTGGCCCCAGCGATTCAGCGTTTGAAGACGCGGCGCAGTTTGAAGATTGCCAACGCATTCAAGATCCACCCATCGGCCAAGATGCGCAAGACGACGCGATTCCCGATGGCGCCTAAGCGCGACACACAACTCCACCAACCAACTTCATCGCATTGAGAATCTAACATGAACAAAGTTTGGCACAAGATTTGGATAGAAGACGATGGCGTGCTGTCGTTTGAATGGGTGCTATTGGTGACGCTACTCACCATTGGCATCGTCAGCGGACTGGCGGCGGCGCGAGATGCGGTCATCGACGAACTCGGCGACGCGGCTCAAGCCATGCTGGCCTTGGACCAATCGTACGCGCTCGATTTCCCGCTCGACGTGCAAGTTCACGGTGGCAGCGGTTCGTGCTCCAGCGATTCCACTTTCACGGATGTCGCCGTGTTCAGCGACTGCGAACGGACGCAGCTCATCGGCCAAGGTGGCGAGGATGATGGCGCTTCCTAATCCTCGTCACAATCACCTTAAAATCAAGCACTTTTAGCCCCTTTCGGACCAGAAGGAAACGAATCCCATGCAACGCTTACTGCAGAAACTTTGGCAAGAAGACGACGGCGTCCTCACGTTCGAATGGGTACTGCTCGTCACAGTGCTCGTGATCGGCATCGTCGGTGGCCTGGCCGCCGCACGGGACGCCATCATCGACGAACTCGGCGACGTAGCCGAAGCGACGATCAATTTCGACCAATCGTACTCGATCGCTGGGATCAACATCCCTGGCGTCTTGGTACTGCCCAATCAACAGTTCGTCGACACGCCTGCCGAGTTCACCGATTGCGGTCGCGCAACTGTGGTAGGCCAACTTGGATCGGTCGACAGCGAGGGTGATGGTTGATCTTCCGTCGTCGTTGATTGAGGTGGGTGTGCTAAGCACGCCCTGGGCAGGCAAGAATGCCTACGCCACCCCGCCGTAACGTGATCTGTACCTCACGCCTTGTGAACGAGAATCATCATGCCCACTAACTTTGAGCTGCCGATCTTGGTCGGACTGTTCACCCTGATCGCGGCCCTCGTCGACTTGAAGTTTCGCCGCGTGCCGAACTACATCACGGTGCCTGCGGCCGCGCTCGGTCTGATCTACCACAGCTTCGCGCCCCACGGGCAAGGAGTGCTGTTTGCCCTGGGTGGCTTCGCGGTCGGCTTCGTGCTGCTGCTGTTGCCATGGATCTTGGGTGGTGGTGGCATGGGCGACGTGAAGCTACTGGCGTCGCTTGGCGTGTGGCTAGGACCGCTGATGATTCTGCTGGCGTTCGGCGGCAGTGCCGTGGTCGCTGCGTTGATGGCGACCGTGGTGATGTTCGTCAACACGATGCAAAACGGCATCATGTCGACACGTCGTCGCTACCTGGCCACCGGAGGCAATGGACAAGTAACTGTGGAGCGAACGGGCCTGGAAAACACGAAGAAACGCCGAGTATTGCCCTTTGCCGTGCCCGTCGCCATTAGCACGTGGGCGTTATTGGCATGGATGTTGCTTCGTGTTGTGTCGTAAGCCGTGATTGAGAACTGGCAACGTGTAGTCTGTGCTTGAGCAAGATGCGGCACGCCGATTCGCCACACCCTACAAACGAAATAATCATGACCCATCCTAAGCAAAACGTCAGACGCCAGCGCCGCGGGGTGCTGTTGTCGCTGGAACTGGTCATCGCCTTGCCGATTCTGCTGGTGGTGATTTTGTCCGCGGTCGAGTTCACGTTCCTGTTACTCGGCTCACAGGCCATCACCGCTGCCGCTAACGTCGGAGCTCGTCAGGCAGCCTTGCCTAGCACCAGCTCCCTGGATGTCGAAAGGGCTGTGTACTCGGCACTTGGCTCGTGGCGGTGGGCACAGACCACCAACGATCTGGCAGTCTTGGTCTATGTCGATCAAGACGACAATGGCCAAATCGAGAACGACGAACTCGTCCATCGCACGAACAACTTGTCCGACAGCAACGGGCAACTGGCCAACGCACCGACCGGCACGGTGGTGCAAGTCACGATTCAATTGCCTGCCATCGCGGCGGCACCCGATTTGCTTGGTTTCGTACCTGGCTTGTCCATCAAAGGTCAAGAACTGACGGCGTCCTTCGTGACGCGTAAAGAATAGTTTGAAACAAACTCTCGCCTGGCGAGAGCTGTGATAGTCGCTGAATCATCGCAACCTGTTTTCGCACCGCAAGGAGACTTCAACGTGAAACGCATTAGTTCAGGCACCGTGACCGTGTGTGTCATGGCAATTGTGGTCGGCCTGGTGGCCGCCTTTATTGTCAAGCAAGTGCTCGCTCCCAAGCCTGTCGAGGTGGTGGAGAAGCCACGTGAGCCGACGGTTTCGATCGTCGTCGCGACCAAGAACTTGAAAGAGAACTCGGTCGTACGTCGCGGCGATGTCCGCACCATCCTGGTGCCCGTCAGCCGTCAACCGAAGAATCCCGCGCTGCGGATGGCGCAAATCGCCGAAGGCCGCATCATCAAGCAAGATGTGAAGGCTGGTGCGGCGATTCGCGACGAAATGCTTTACGGCATCGGCGATTCGCTCCCTGGATTGGAATCGCGGATTCCCGTCGGTATGCGTGCCATGCCGATCCACGTCGATGAACAATCGGTCGTGGCGAAGATGGTCAACATTGGGTCGCGCGTTGATGTCGCTTTGACGGTTACCGGTTCGCATCCGGAGCTAGGCGAAATGGCCACCAAGACCTTGCTTCACAACGTGGAAGTGATTGGTGTCGATAAGCCTTCGAGCAGCACGCGTCGTGGTTCGGCCGCCAATACCTCGGCCACGATCACCGTCGCGGTCACGCCGCTGGATGCCAACACGTTGATCACCGCCGAAGGAACAGGCACGCTCAACATGTCGCTCTGCAGCCTGGCGAATGGGGATGAAGTGCCGGTCAGCGTCGGTGGCGAAGACAACAAAGTCACTCGCGCCAGCTTGCTCGGTCTCAGCCCTTTGCCACCCAAGCCCGCTCCCCAGAAGCCGTTTACGATCGAACGTTGGGAAGGTGGCTCGGTGAAGATTCTGAAGATTTCGCCGGAACACGTGGAGGAAGGTCGCCAAGGGACGCTCACCAGCAAGAAGTTCAATCCGGACCAATCGGTGCCGGTGAAGGCTCAAGATGGAGTGCGTGCGGGTGCCGCTGGTACCTCGACCGTCACCATCGAAGACGTGTCCCCGGTCAGCACCGACAACCTGCAATAAGCATCGCAGGCCAGCAATGTCCTTCGCGTCGGCACCACTCGCGTGCTGACGCCTGATAACAACACCGGAACCGTCGCTCGCGATGGTTCCTCTCAGCTAGTCGTGATTCTCCTTTGCGGTAAGACTCCCGTCTCGCAGTCAGCGGCGGGACGGGAGTTCTTCTGCCGCGAAGAAACATGTTTTAACAAGACAGGACTTAGCCGGATGAAACTCGGATGTACCAGCCCGAAAGCAGTTGCCTTGTTGCGTCCGGCGCGCCGCCGTCGTGGCTATGGCTCGCTGCTCTTCACCATGGTGCTGGTGATCTTCATTGGCCTGTTGATGCTGGTGGTGAACTACGCGTATCTCGCGTACTCCCAACTCCGCACGGCCGAAGTCACCGACACCCTGGCCCGCACCGCTTTGACGCCCCTGCTTGATGAGCACGTACTCGCCGATCAGGCTCCCGACCAAAGCGACGATATCCAACAAGTGCAGTCCGATGTCGCCTTGTTTCTCCAAGAGCTAAACAATGCCGCTGCATCCGGACAGCATCTGCGCTATGTTCCCGGCTCGAATCAATCCAGCGAGACGGACATCTTCGTAACGTTTGGTCGTGTCAATGATGTAACGCAACCAGTGACTGGTGGTAACTTCACCACCACGCTCGCCGCTGGCGAATTATTCAATACACTCCGCATCGAAGCTGCTCGCCCGCGCAATGGAGCCAATCCGCTGTACCAAATGGTACGCGGCATGGCGTTTCCACAAGCGGCCAGCATCGGCAGTGCTTCGTATGCCACGCTCGATAGCCGGTTGATCGGCTTTCGTCCAACGAATTCCGCCAACTCGCCCGTGGTGCCGATTGGCATCGCACTAGGTAGCTGGAACAGCGATCGCGTCTCCGATACCTTTCTGCCGAACGGTCGCTTGGAACTCGATGGCCGCTTGCAATCGGACTCCCAAAACGCGACCAACGCCAATCTGGTGTTGCTGAATTTCAACAATCGTGTTGCGTCCGGGTCGCCTTTTGGCAACACGGAAGCGGATCGGGTTGTGACGCAAACGCTGGCTGGCATCGGTCCTGGCGATTTTGACGGCGACTACCTGGGACCGATTGCACCTTCGCAGCCACAAGCCGCGATGCAATCGTTCCGAGCCGATCAATCGCACCCGGACAATGCTCAAGAGC
>JBGSHH010000753.1:0-15030 GCA_041752355.1 Pirellulaceae bacterium
CCGCTTCCGGCGGCGCGTTCCAAACTTGCGGAAACCCGCCGTTGGGATACTGCGCCGCCAGCAGCGCATCCAAGGCGAACTTCGTCATCTCGTGGACGTCTTGCTGCTCGAACTCGGTTGCCTTATCGAGCTGAATCAGAAAACGCAATGCCGACTGGGTCTTATTATCGTCGAGCGATGATTCGTTCCGTTGTTGTTTCTTACCGATCGGATCGATGCGATAGGCGTAGCGGGCGCGGGCTGCCGGATCGAATTCGATATTCGCTTGCCAACCTCCCGAACGCAATTGCCCGCAGCGCAAAGCATCGGCGGTGGCGAGCGCCGCCTCAAGAAACTGCTTATCACTGGTCGCGTTATACAATCGCACATACGCTTCGCCCACCACCGGTGTTCCCGGTGGCTGGACCCAGGCGGTTTGCGCGCTTTGCTTTCCTTCGCCTTCGCGCAGTTTCAAGTCGGCGCTATATTTCCAAAGATAGCCCCCTTGGGTCGATAGCTCTTGGGAATAGAACTTTGTCGCTTGCCGCGCGGCGAGCAGTGCTTGCTCGCGCAATTCTTCGCCCCGCGCTCTCGCGTCGGCAAAGCCTGCGATCCATACGCAGGCGATCAACAGGCCAGCAATGCGAGCAAGGCAGGCGCGCGAAACCATCTATTTATTCCAATGCTTCTTGGCGAATTGGATGTACTGATTCCAATCGTAAGCGGTCACGTCGTGCTTGCCTGCGCGAATGTGATAGCCGATCGTGCCATGGACCGGCTTTTCAAGTTCCGGCATTTCGGTGGCAGGTAAGCCGATCGTACCGAGCAAGCGATAGACGGGACTGGCATGCAGACAAGCGAGGAATTCTCCGCGCGGATCGGCCCACAAGTCTTCGGCGGCGCTGGCGACATACACCGGACGCGGCGCACACATCGCGAGCAGTTCGTGGGCGTCGAACGGCAAGTCGTTCTCTTTGTCGTTGTACTGCACGAAGTTGTCGCAGAACCAATGCGGAAACGAAGTGTTGATGCGAGCGATTGTTTCGCCGAATTTGCGACGGGTAATCGCCGCGCCACCTTCGCCACTGTTATTGGAGATGACAATTGCGAATCGCTCATCGGTCGCCCCCGCCCACAGCGCCGTCTTGCCCAGGCGCGAATGTCCCATCACCGCGACGCGCTTGGTGTCGATCCGCTCTTCGTTTTGCATGTAATCGAGTCCGCGGCTAAGCCCCCAAGCCCACGCGCCGATCGATCCCCATTCATCCACGCCTGGTTTCATTTCGCCAGCGTTGTAGAAGAACGGATGGATACCATTCTGAAAGCCATCGTCGAAATCAGGATCGATATCGCCGCAGTAGATCGTCGCCAAGGCGAAGCCGTTATCGAGAATTTTTTCCACTTGCCAACGACTGGCGGCGGTGCCGCGTGTCTTTTCGGTCGCCTTGTTATCGACCACGCCTTCCTTGCCGTTGCCTGGAACCCAGGACTTGGTGATGCGAATACCCGGGTCGGCGTGGATGGTTTGATTGCCGCCAAAATTCAGCCCCATGAACAAGGGCACGCAATCGCGCGGACGGGGAGGCATATACAGCAGGATCTCCATCTGCAGCGTGTTGGGCGCCTCGCCAAACGTGACGACGATCTGCTTGCGATGTGCTTTGCCGCTCAAGGCGTTCGGCGTGTCATCGACCACTTCGTACTTGGTGGGGAGCGCTTTGCCAGGGAGTTTGCCGAACTGTTGCGCGGCGATCAGATTCAAGAGCTCCGGGCGGCGCTTGGTGCGCCATTGCTCGGCCGTGGTCACAGGCGTGCCGTCGGACATCACCAGCGGATCAGGCAGCGTGTACTCGGGTACCTTGGCTTCCTCATAGTTGAAGCCCGGGGGCTGAGCCACGGCATCGTTGACAACAAACATCACCAGACCTAACAACAAGAACAGTGAGAGAATTCGTTTCATGAGTGCATCCACAAGGTGTAGGACATTCGAGCATTCGTCAACAGTAGCGGCAAATCGGCAACGATCGCCTCGCATACGCTGCGAGTTGGTTAGCGTTTGGGAGGAGTTCGTCGTCGCTCGTACCGCACGAGGCAACCTATGGGAACGGTTTCGGTAGTTTTGGGTTCTTTGCCAGCCAATGCAGCCTCAATCGCCAATTGCACATAGTTCACCGTGGCCGCTTTGGCGTCGGGTTTATCATCGAGCGAACCCATGTAAATCACTTTGCGCTCTTGGTTCAATACAAAAAATTCCGGCGTCGTCGAAGCGCCAAAGTCCTTGGCGATTTGTTGTGATTCATCAAACAGGTAGGCGAACGGAAAGCCCTTTTGCTCTGCTTTCTCTTTCATCTTGGGCAAGCTATCGGCTTCGATACGATTTACATTCACACCGACAAAGGCCACTTTGCTGTCGGGAGCTGCGTATTTCTTGGCGATGGCGATGATCCGATCTTCGTAGTCGATCGCGTATTCGCAACTGTTGCAGGTGAAGAACAGCACCACGACTTCTTTTTCTTTCAGATCGTCGCGCGCGTGTTCTTTGCCATCGACACCGGGAAGCTTGTTCCAGGACGGTGCGGCATCGCCGATCGATAGCGTCGGATTGTATTTGCCTCCCATTGCCCAGGCGGGAAGTAGGGCAATCAGGAGTGCGGCGGTAGCTGCTACGCGCATGATCATCAACTCATCCTCCGTGGAACCGTGGATTTCGAGCAAGTGCGCCTGCCCGCACTCGCAATTGCCCAAGTATCAAGTGACCATTATACTTACGGCTGCGCGACTCTACCTGCGGTGCAGCTATTTCCTATGACGAAAATCCTCGACCCTATTCCCTTGGCCAGCGCCCAGACGCCGCTATTTGCTGGCGTGGATTTGGGCGGTACGAATATTAAGTTCGGAATAGTAGACGACTTAGGGCGAACTCTTGGCCGTTCGAGCATTCCGACCCAGGTGGAACGCGGCCCCGAGGAGGCCATCCGCCGAATGGGTGAGGGGCTCAACGGACTGTACGCACAAATCGGTGTCCAGGCCGATGCCATCGCCGCCGTGGGACTTGGCTCTCCTGGTATGATGGACATCCCGCGCGGGATGCTTTTGGATCCCCCCAACTTGCCAGGCTGGCAGCAGTTTCCCATTCGCGACCGCTTGTCGGAAAAGACTGGCAAGAGAGTGAGCTTCGCCAATGATGCCAATTCGGCGGCTTATGGCGAGTTTTGGGTTGGCGGCGGCAGAGATTATCACAGCATTGTGCTGTTCACGCTGGGAACCGGTGTCGGTGGCGGGATCATCATTGGCGATCTTTCCATCGATGGCGAGAACAGCCACGGCAGTGAATGCGGACATATTATTATCGACTACCAACCCGACGCCCGACTGTGTCCCTGTGGGCATCGTGGGCATTTAGAAGCTTACGGCAGTGCTACGGCGCTGATTCGCCGGGCCGAAGAAGCCCTTAACGCCAGTACCCGCGCGACATCCGTCCGCAAGTGCCTGGCCGATGGCGAAGAATTGACGCCGATTTTGCTCGGTCGCGAGGCGACGGCAGGCGATGCGTTTTCCTTGGAGTTGATCCTGGAAACGGCCATGTATTTGGGCGTCGGCGTGGTGAGTTTGATGCATACCATCGATCCTGGCGCGGTGATTTTGGGTGGCGCGATGAATTTTGGTGGACACAACACGTCGCTCGGCAGGCAGTTTTTGGAACGGGTGCGTCAGGAAGTGCGCGAGCGCGCGTTTCCCACGTTGGTGGAGCGTACTGTCGTCGATTACGCCCATCTTGGTGGCCACGCTGGCTACATTGGCGCGGCCGGCATCGCCAGGATGCATTATCACAAGAAATAACAGCACAAAGTAACGGCACAAGAAATCAGAGTCAGCAAAGCAAACTATGGCCATCGACCGACAGCACATTCGCAATTTTTGCATCATCGCGCACATCGACCACGGCAAGAGCACGCTCGCCGATCGCTTGATCGAACACACTGGCACAGTCGCCAAGCGCGAGATGCAAGCGCAACTTCTCGACGATATGGATCTCGAGCGGCAGCGCGGCATCACGATCAAAGCGCGCGCCGTGCGCATGCCGTACATTTACAAAGGGGAGTTGTACGAGATCAATTTGATCGACACCCCGGGACACGTCGATTTTCACTATGAAGTCTCTCGCTCGCTCGCTTGCTGCGAAGGGGCGCTCTTGTTGTGCGATGCCAGCCAAGGGGTCGAAGCACAGACCGTCGCTAACGCCTTCGCCGCGATGAACGCGGAGTTGAAGATCGTGCCGGCCATTAATAAGGTCGATCTGGTCAACGCGCGGATCGAAGAAGTCAAAGTCGAAATGGAGCAATCGCTCGGCATCGATCCCGATGACATCTTGCTCTGCAGCGGCAAGTCAGGCATTGGTGTGGATGACATTTTGGGGGCCATGATCGAGCGCGTGCCGCCACCGGGTGGCGATTCCGATGCGCCGCTTCAGGCGATGGTGTTCGATTCGCATTACGACGTCTTTCGCGGCGTGGTGACCTACGTGCGCATCATGAATGGCACGATCCGAAAAGGGCAGAAGGTCAAATTCTTGCGCGGTGGCAATGTGCATGAGGTGCTGGACCTCGGCCAATTCGTACCTGCGCAACGCCCTTGTGAAGAACTGAGTACGGGGCAGGTCGGCTACATTATTTGCAATATCAAGTCGATCAAGCAGGTGCATATTGGCGATACAGTCAGCCATGCAGGCGACAATCCCGCGCCAGCGCTCCCCGGCTATCAACCTCCCAAGCGGATGGTGTATTGCGGGCTCTATCCCAGCGATGGCCAGGACTTTACCGAGTTGCGCGACGCGCTGGAAAAACTCGCCATCAACGATCCTAGCTTTGAATTCGAGCCGGAAACGAGCGACGCGCTGGGCTTTGGTTTTCGGTGCGGCTTTCTCGGTATGTTGCACATGGAGATCGTGCAACAACGTTTGGAACAAGAATCGGATGTCGATCTGGTGCAGACTGCGCCCAACGTCACGTATGAAATCGTCAACCGCAACGGCGAGACGAAGCTCATTCACAAGCCGCAAGATGTGCCCGACTCGGGGCAAATCGAAGAGTTTCGCCAGCCGATCGTCCGTGTGAATTTGATTCAACCGGCGGATTATATCGGCACCGTCATGCAGCTTTGCCAGGATCGTCGCGGTGTGTTGGTGCGACAGGAATATCTTTCGCCCACGCGCTCGATGTTGGTTTACGACTTGCCGCTAGCGGAAGTGATCTACGACTTGCACGACAAGCTCAAGAGCAACACTCGCGGTTATGGCACCATGGATTACGAATTGATCGGCTACGCACAGGCCGATTTGGTGCGGATGGATATTCTCGTCAATGGCAAGACGGTCGATGCGCTAGCGGTGATTTGCAATCGGTCCGATGCCGATCGCCGTGGCCGCGCGGTGTGCAAAAAGCTTAAGGCGGAAATCGAGCGGCACATGTTTGAAGTTGCCGTGCAAGCCGCCATCGGCACGCGCGTCATCGCCCGCGAAACGGTGCCGGCGATGCGAAAGAACGTCACCGCCAAGTGCTACGGCGGCGACATCAGCCGCAAGAAAAAACTCTGGGCCAAGCAAAAGGAAGGCAAGAAGCGGATGAAAGCCATTGGCTCTGTCGAGATCCCGCAAAAAGCCTTCATGGCCATTCTGGAAACCGGTGAAGATAAGTGATGCGAACTTCGTGGGCACGATGCACCGACCCGAAGCGTTAGTATTGAAGTCGCGTTTTTCGATATGTTGGGGGCATTCGTAGTTTGCGACCCCACCGGGGTCACCTTGCAAAGCCCGGGGTGCAACCGGTGCAACCCTGGGAAAAGCGTTTTTCACCCCAAGGGGGTGATCTTCAATAATCCACGCACGATGCCGCCACGGGAAGTGAACCCCTTTGGGGTTCGCGGAGCATGGCAGGGCCATCGCGACCCAGGGCTCCGCCCTGGGCTTTGGTAGGTGGCCCCGTTGGGGCCCCAAGGGAGTGACTATAAACCCACGATGACTGGAATGCGCAACTTCAAAACGCGTTGGCGAGGCTCCCTGCGCATTTCCTCGCTGCCGCTTCGGGTTCGTGTGACATCCAGCGGCATCAAGCGGAGCATGATGAGTACAAAGGCTCACCGTTGTACTGGTGGCAAATACTGCACTTTGAGCGGCACCGGTTCACCGCCGCGCTGAAGAAAGATCTCGTACAACTGCCATTGGAAGTGCGCCCATGCGAGCATGGTCAACGCCGAGGCGGGATAGACACCTACGCAAAACAACGCCATGCCGAGCAAAACCAGCACGAAATTGCCCACCATCATGAACAGATTGCCGAGTAACATCTCAACCCACACGAGTTTGACGAAGCTCCAACACCAACTCATTTTGAAGCCTTCGCCGAACTCCTGTGTCAAACCCGCGCGGAAGATCATAGGCATCAAGAAGAAGTTTGCCCCAATGCCCAGTACGTTGACCAAGACAAACACCAGCACCAACAACAGCAGAAAAGCAGGCTGATCCGTGGAAGCGGCAATTCCCATCACGGCAAAGAACGAAATCAGCATCACCGGCACGATCACGGCTGCCAGCACCAAACTTGCGACCAAGGCGACCAGGATGGGCCAGACTCCACGACTGAGATAGTCTCCCAAGCGGGCGGTGTCAAAATCCGCATAGCGATCGTGACCTTGCCGTTGCCAGCTTTCAATCAAGAACAGCAAATAACCAAACAACACCATGTACGGCACCACAGGTATCGCGCCGGCGACCAGAATGCAGAGCGACAGCCACAGCAAATTCATGATCCAATTGGGATTGTCGAACGCATACATGTACATCCGCATGTAATCGAGCTGTCGCGCTCCCGGCTTGGGAACCGACGGGACAGGCTGCGGCGATTGGTAAGCGTTGTTGGGAGAAGACATGTTGGCTCGGCGGGATGAGGGTGGAATCGCGAAAGGGTATTCGGCAGGCGACGAGGATTCTTGGGTGTGATTGTCGTTTCGAGCTAATGGAGATGCAACGGCTCATCCGCTCCAGGTCAGACCCGCTCAACCTAGTTTCTGTCTTTCAAGCCGACTACCAGCATTTCCGCCGCGCCGCGATTGGTCGCCAGGGGCACGTCGTGGACATCGCAAACCCGCAAGAGTGCTGAAACATCGGGCTCGTGTGGCTGCGCGGTGAGGGGATCGCGAAAGAAAATAATGGCGCTCACCAGGCCATCGACCACCCGCGCGCCGATGGTTAAATCTCCCCCATGTGGACCATGCGCGACCCGTTCCACTTTCAGGCCGAGTTCGGCAGTGAGGAGTGCCCCCGTACTGCCGGTGGCGACCAAATCATGGGCCCGAAAAAAGTCGATGTGCGGCCGCACAAAATCGACCAATTCCTGCTTCTTGCGATCGTGAGCAATGAGGGCGATCATCGGGGAACCTCACTAAAAGAAAATTTTGACGATTTCAATCGACACCGAGATCCGCTTCCCACAGGTTTCAAGCCACCTCGGCGAACGTCAATTTACTACGTTTTCTTGGCTTAGAAGAAGCCATCGCTGCTACCACTGGCCGCAAATTGCCCCTATATTCACCATCTAGCCAGATCGGCAAAGATTCTCGGACCCGCTATCGACGCTTGCACTAGCGGCCGGGCCGAGTTGTAAGTTCTTTAGGGGATGCATCATGAAACTTTGGGGATGGTTAGCGCTGGGAGCGCTCGTTTGCACGACAGCGACCGCAGCGGCCGGACCGCGTTATTGCCCGCCAGGCTGCCTGCCAGAACCTGCCTGCGCCGCGCCAGTTTGTGCGCCGACGTATAAGACCGTCGAGCGAACCATCTACGTGCCGCACATCACTTACGAGTCGCGCGTCGTGCCGGTCACCGCTTGCCGTCCGGTAACCCACGAGCGCACGGTGATGGTGCCCAAGATGATTCCAGTCCATACGCAGGTCGAGCGACAGTACACCGTAATGAAGCCGATCTCGTCGACGCGCACGATTAGCTACTGCGTCAACAAGCCGATGACGACGTACGTTCCGCAAACCTACTGCGTACAGATTCCTTACCAGGAAACGCGGCAAGAGATGCGGACTGTTTGCAAGCAGGTTCCCTATACCGATGTGAGCTACGTTTGTGAAGACCAAGGCCATTGGGAAGAGCGCGCGATTGCTCCTTCGTGCGGCCGCGGCGGTCGTCGTGGTTGCGCCAGCGATTGCGCTGCGTGTGCCTGTGCTCCTTGTACACAAAAGGTCTGGGTTTCGAACATCGTGAAGAAGCCCGTGGAAGTGACTTGCTATCGCACGGAAGTGTCGCAAGTTCCTTATACTTACAACGTGACGCTCTATCGTTCGGAGACAAAGACCCGCACGGTGCCCGTGACGCACTACATCCCGGAGACCAAGACCCGTCAGGTTTCCCACACGGATTTTGTGCCTGAGGTCAAAACGAAGCTGGTCACGGAAACTTCGTATCGCTGCGAGATGGTGCCCCAGGTGCAGCATTATACGGAAATGGTTCCTTACACCACGCAAAAGACCATCCAGGTGCCCGTCTGCAAAATGGTGCCCAAAGTAATCACCTGTCAGGTTCCTTGCTGCAACTAACACTTGGATGCCTTGGCGTTCGTTGGTGAGGCGGACCTTTCTGTCTGCCTCAACTGGTCAAGATGCCAAAATTCTTCTCGTTCCCAAGGTCTGCTTGGGAACGCTAGCGCGGCTGGGACGGTTTTAGCGGCTGGCTCTGCATTGAGTCGCGCCCCGCGATCAGTCTACAATGGGCCGTTCGCTTTCCCGCCCGCCGCTCCTCGCATTCGCCTAGGCTCATCATGTCGAAATCTCCCCAGGTTGCTTCGTCTTCAGAACCTATCGGTCGCGGCGCGTACATGGCGTTGGCGGCGGCACTGTTAGGTTGGATGTTTGACGGCGCAGAAATGGGCATCTTTTCGCTCGTGGGACGTTCGGCAGTCATGGACTTGCTGGAAACGAAAGACGAAAGCGTCATCGGACTGTGGTTCAACGTCGTCATCGCTTGTTTTCTGGTCGGTGCTGCAACAGGTGGTGTGTTATTTGGATGGTTGGGGGATCGCATCGGCCGCGTGCGAGCCATGACGCTCAGCGTGCTCACCTATGCGCTATTCACGGGCTTATGCGGCTTCGCGGGCACCGCCTGGCAGATTGGCATTTTGCGTTTTATCGCGGCACTGGGGATGGGTGGTGAATGGTCGCTCGGCGTGGCGCTGGTAATGGAAGTGTGGCCCAATCGGTCGCGCGCGTTTATGGCCGGTTTGATTGGCGCTGCCGCGAATGTCGGCTATCTCATCGTGGGAATCGCCGGCATCGGCTTGAACGCGATTCTGGAAAACTTGCACGGTGGTTTGCTATCGATCGGCCTGCCAACGGAAACCGTCGAGATGCTCACGGCACATCAAGGCTGGCGCATCATGATGCTGCTGGGAACTGCGCCGGCGTTTCTCACGTTTCTCATTCGCATCTTCGTGCCGGAATCGGAGAAGTGGGAAAAAGAGCAGGGGTCAGGACATACATCCAATTGGGCCACGCATGACCTGTTCGGCGTCTTGATCGGTTGCGCGGGACCGTTCCTGATCGTCTATCTGTGGGCGTTCGGAAATACAGGCGACGTCGCGCATTCCCTCGTGCTGCGGATCCTGGGCACGCTGCTTGGTCTAGCCATTGCGACAGTCGGTTTCACCTATCCCGTATTGCGCTATCTGCAACGCTTGAACGAACTCAACAACAACGCGCAGCCTTGGCAACCGGTGCTGCGACGGATGATGTTGGCCGCTTGCTTGAGCGGCGTGGCGTTACTTGGCACGTGGGGTTCGACGCAACAAGCGCCATCGTGGGCGCACAAGCTTACGGAAGCAACGAACTCCAAACTCGCCGAAGGCGAACCGCCGATCAGGAACGCCAAAGAGCATACGCAGAACTGCCTGGCGATCGGTGCGGTCATCGGCACCATCATCGCCGCTTTCGCTGGCGATGCCATTGGTCGCCGCAATGCCTATTGCTTGCTTTGTGCTCTATCGCTTGGCTCGGTGTTGCTGTTTTATGTCACCAACAGCGGCTATGGGAGCTGGTTTCTGATTACGGCATTTCTGATGGGCGCATGTACGGCGTCGTTCTATGGGTGGCTGCCGCTTTACTTGCCCGAGCTATTCAATACCAACGTCCGCGCCACCGGGCAAGGCTTTGGATTCAACTTTGGGCGCGTCCTCGCGGCGATTGGGACGTTGCAAACCGGGACCTTGATTGGTTGGTTCAATGAACCGACCACCTTGGGTCCGATCACTGTGGGCGCAGGCCATCCGGCCGCTTGCTCCATCATCAGCTTGATTTATCTCGTCGGCATGGTGCTGATTTGGTTTGCGCCGGAGACGAAAGGGAAGCCGTTGCCCGATTGAGTGCCGCAGGCATCCTACACCGGAACTGGCTTCGTCTCTTCCATCCGCGCCACGCAGGCGGCGACGGCCAAATCGCCGGTGACGTTGAGCACCGTGCGACTCATGTCCAAGACGCGATCGACGCCGAGAATAATGCCGATCCCTTCCGGCGGCACGCCGACCGATTGCATCACAACGACGATCATCGGAATCGAACCGCCAGGAACGCCGGCGGTGCCAATGCCCGCCAAGACCGACATCAACACCACTGTGACTTGCTGTGCCAGCGTGAGTTCGACATTGAACAGCTGCGCCAAAAACAGCACCACCACCCCTTCAAACAGTGCCGTCCCATTTTGATTGCCAGTGGCTCCAACGGTCAGTACGAAGTGCGATACATTCGCAGGCAATTTGAGATTCTCATTGGCGACGCGCATGGCGGTGGGGAGCGTGGCGTTGGAACTGGAAGTGCCGAACGCGGTCAGCATCGCCTCCATCACGGCGCGAAAGAAAAACATCGGATTCATGCGGCCGAAAATGATCAGCGCGATGGGGTAAACCACGAGCAATTGAATCAACAGCCCCGCCATCACTGTAATCACAAACCAGAGCAGCGTGGCCAGGATTTCGAAGCCCAAACGTGACGTGATTGCCAAGAACAAACAGCCGACTGCCAACGGCGCGATGCGCATAGCGAAGCCGATGATCGTCATGCAGGTGGTAAACACGCCCTCCATCGTTTTGATCAGCGTGGCGTTCTCGTCGAGCGTGAACGTCATGGCGATACCGAAAATGAGCGCGAAGAACATCACGCTGAGCATGCCGTTGCCTTTGGAACTTCCATCGAGCGCGCCAACGATTTCCTGGAACGGATTCTCGGGAATGATATCGAGCAGAGTGTCTTTAAGTGCCTTGGCCTTGCCTGCCTCCTCTACTTTTTTCGCGCCTTCTTGACCGTAGCGCGCCTGCAACTCCAGTCGCTTTGGTTCGGAAAGCGAAATGCCGGGCTGCAGCACATTAACCAGTCCCACACCCAGCAGCACCGCCGAGAGCGAAAACACGCCGGTGATGAACAGCGTGCGCAAGCCGATTTTGCCGAGTCTTCGCACATCGCCCACGCCGACCACACCTAGCACCAGCGCCGAAAAGACCAGCGGAATCACCACCATCAACACCAGTCGCAGGAAAACCTTGCCGATTGGTTCAATCACATTGTCGACAATCTGCACGACCAGCGGATAAGGTCGCCGCATCACCAGGCGGTATTTGGGTGGCGCGTCCTTGTCCGGTTTGGAAGCGGTATCGCTGTCATCTTCGGTACCAGCGGGAGGATCAATGTCAGCCGAGGCGGGAGATTTGTCCTTCGGCGTGTCGGTAGTGGCGTTTGGGTCGGTGTCTTTAGCGGGCTCTTTATCGTCAGACTTGCTTTCGACTTCGCTCGGATCAGGCTTCCCTTCTTTGGGATCGGATAATTCCGACACCGGCAACAAGACCTCGCGCGGCTCGTTGTAGTTGGTGTTCCAAACATTCAACCCAATTCCCAGCACACCACCGATGATCAAAGCGACCAGAATCTTGGCGTAGAGCGGGACCTCTCGTTTGGGTTCGCCTGTTTCGTGCGCGGCGGGCGTATCGTAGGGGGGCGAAGGGGGTGTATCGCTCATCGAATCCTCGCTGGGTAAAAGGTCGGGTCGGATTATAGCAGCCCAGACAACGACATGTGGCCGCATCAAGCCGCCCTGATCGCTACAAACGTTACGCCTTGACTCGCGATGTGGCATTTTCGCGACATTTTTGTGGCCTTTTCACCACAGGAGGTGAAATCAGGTGCTACGGTTGCATGAAGGCGTCTTCCACCCGAAGCGTCAGTCTCACGGCAAGGTTGCCTCGACACGGATGAAGCACGGTCATGCATTGGACCGACAGGATCAACGCGAACAGACGACGCACGCAACCAGCGACACTGGTCCGCGTGGCGCTCGCGGTGCTGCTGGTCATCACGTCGCTCCCTGGTTGCAAGACTTGCCAATTTCCGCGCATCGATCCCAGCGGCAACAGCATCTTCGCTCCAGGCACCACCACGATCGATCCGCAACTGGGGCAGCTTCCCACGCCAACACCGGCCTATGTCACGCCAGCTGCGCCGCCGGATTGCAATCCCGGCACGCCTGGGTGCAAGAAGCACTTTCATTTGTCCTCCTGCGAGAAACTCGCGAGCGGCATTGCGCGCGAATTCACGTGCGTCGGCGATGAGGGACAGTTGCAACTCACACCAGCGCGTTTGATCGCCCCGGTTGGCACCGAAGTGGTTTTGCTCGCCGGACTTTGCGGCCCCGATAAGAACTTCGTCGCGCGGCAGCCGATCGAATGGGTGATGTCGCAGGAAAGCACAGGCAACTTCGTCGCGGTGGGCGAAGATGGCGAGTGCAGCGTGACGCGCTTGTATAAGAGCCAGCCCAAGAAGACCAATGGCAGCTATGCCGTGGGCGTCTCGTCCGCGTCCGCCGCCGATATCACGCGCGGCACGCCGCAAACCAACGACGACTTTCATCTTGGTCGAGGGCAAGCCTGGCTGAGCGTCACTTCTCCCAGCGAAGGGACAAGCTATGTCACGGTACTGGCTCCCAAAGCGACGAACTGGGACCAACGGCGGCAAACGGCGGTCATTCACTGGGTCGATGCGCAATGGGCGTTCCCCAGTCCGGCGATTGTGCCAGCGGGACGTCCCCATGTCCTGACGACGAACGTGCGACGCGCCGGCGGCACGATTCCCGCCACGGGGCATATCGTCCGCTATGAAGTCACCACCGGCGAACCGGCTGGCTTTGGCAACGACAAGCAGCCCGCCGTGGAAGTCCCCGTTGATGCCCAAGGCAATGCTTCTGTGAATATCTCGCAACTGGCCGCGCAACCCGGCGTGACCAGCGTCGCGATTCAAATCCTGCGACCGGGACTCGCTGGCGAGATCGGGCGCACAACAATCGGCCAAGGGTATACGTCGATCACTTGGAGCGCCCCAGGCCTGGCGGTAAAAGTGAGTGGTCCGCAAACGATTGAAGCAGAAACGGAAGCGACGTTCCGCATCGATGTCAGCAATCCCGGCGATATTACCATTCGCGATGTGGTGGTGTCGGATGAATTGCCCCCAGCACTGTCGTTCCTGGGTGCGAATCCACCGCCGCAAGTTATCGGCAATCGGTTGGAATGGCGCCTGGGGGATATCACCGCCAAGACGACGCGCAGCATCACCGTGCAAACCTTGGCGGGACGCAGCGGTGACATTCGCTATCGTGCCGTCGCCAAGAGCGCGGATGGCGTTCAAGCGGAAGATGTGTTCGCGTCGCGCGTGTCGCGACCCTCGCTTCAAGTCGCTATGACAGGGCCACCCACCGCCGATGTCGGCGCGCAGATTCAATATCGCGTCGAAGTTAGCAACTCGGGCGACCAACCACTGACGAACGTCAAGCTGACCTGCCGTTTTGACGCGGGTTTGGAACAAGTGCAAGGCGAGCGCAGTCCCATTGTGATGACGATCGGCGCTTTGAGTCCGCGCGAGAAGAAGGCCGTCGGCGTGACGTTCAATGTTCGTCAGGCGGGCGAGTTGCGAACCAGCATCGAGGCCTCCGCCGATGGCGGACAGTTGATGACGCAAACGGCGACGGTCTCGGCAGGCGTGCGGCGTACACAAAGTCTCAAAGTTGAAAAAAAGGGACCCGCGGAACAGACTGTCGGCGGCACGGCGACCTATGTGATTCGCGTCGAAAACACCGGCAACACGCCCCTTTCGAATGTCAAAATCGTCGATCAATACGCTGCGACGCTCGAACCCAAGAGCGCCTCCAATGGCTACACCGTGGAAGCTGGTGCTTTGACGTGGCTCGTGCCACAACTCGAACCCGGCCAATTCGTCGAACGCCGCGTTGATTGCCTTTGCCTTAAGCCAGACGCTGGGGCTATCAATCCTGTGGTGGTATCGACGCGCGAACAAGTGAGCGGGCAACAGGAAGTCGCCACCCGCATCACGCAAGGTGGAGCGGACTTCGCGCTGAAAAAGAATGACAGCGGCACAGAGGGACGAACCACCGTCGTCAATCGCGCCGACGCCGACGCAGGCAATATCAATGCTGATGGCAAGCTGGGGCTCACTGTGAGCGAGAAGAACGATCATACGCAGCTAGGTGAAAGGTTAAGCTATCTCATCGCAGTCTCCAATGAACGCGCCGTGAGCGATCGCGACGTGCGACTGCGCATCACACTGAGCGAAGGTTTGCAATTCGCCAGTTGGAAAGGTCGCGTCGGTATCGCCAAGGTCAGCGATGACAAACGCGTGATCGAAATCACCCCGATTGCTGAACTTCGAGCAGGCGAAACCATGCCTGCGTACACGCTGGAAGTTACTGCGCAAGTCGCCGGTCAACATCGAGTGCGCGTCGAAGCCATCAGCCAGCGATCCCCCACCGCCGTCATTCACGACGAGCCCACCACGATCTATAAGTAAAATGTACTCATCACGTTCCGCGTGATGCCGCTGGAGGTTGGCTCTTGCGCGCTACGCAATAGCCCCACCAGCCCGCAGCGCCGCGAAGATCGTTTGACATCCCCGGCCGAACGACCGGGGGTTCCACTGGGTTCGATGTCCACCCATCTCCGCGGCGCT
>JBGSHH010000754.1:0-7178 GCA_041752355.1 Pirellulaceae bacterium
GCCGTGATTTTCACCCGCGGAAATGAAGATGTCGTTTTTGATCGCTAATGGCGTGGCGATGTTGCATTCGTAGTTGGTTTCGTAGGGATAGCTCCAGAGCGAAGCGCCTGTCTGGGGATTGAGTCCCAGCAGCGATCCACCGGTAAATACAACCAGTTGAGGATGACCTGGATATGCTGGGAATTCCAACAGCGCCGGCGACGAATAACCGGCGGCATCGTTGCCTGCGGTCCATACCTGTTTACCGGTGGTTGTTTGATAGGCGACGACGCATGCGTTTGGCGCGCCGACGGTAACGATCACCAAATCGCCAACCACCAGTGGTGAGCAAGCCATGCCATATTCGGCGATTTCGCCTTTGAGTTCTTTGACGCAATTGTGTGACCAAACCGCCGTGCCATCGCTGAATTTGGATGCTGTGAGTATCCCTTCACCGGTGAAGGTGAATACCAGTTCGCCAGCGATTGTGGGGGTGGCACGCGGGCCATTTCCCATCGCGTTCTCATAGGCGGGTGCCAGCGGCGCTTGCCAGAGTGCTTCACCCGTGGTTGCATCCAGTGCAATGAGTTGCTGTTTGCCTTCACGCTGCACCATGGTCATAGCCTTGCCACGACTAACGACGATGGCTGACATGCCGACGCCACCGGGCACGCGCCACTTCGCCTTGAGTCCCTCCGCAGGCAACTTATCGATGAGGCCCGTATCCAGCGAGCGACCATTGCGCTGCGGACCAAGAATCTGTGGCCACGGATTCGCGGAGTCTTCCGCCATCACGACCGAAATCGGCGCCAACACAGTCAACACGCTTAAGAATATGGCGGTGCGAAATACGCTCATTCGTGGTCTTCCTGAGAGGAGGCGATGTTGGACGACTTGCCGATTTGTACTGCTTGCCAGCGGCCGTGGCAATAATGTGTCGTCCCGAATCATCAACCCTGAGCCCAGCGCTAGTTCAATGCGACGTGAGGCATGGTAACATTAAGCGTTCGCTCTTCGACACGCTTCCCTCCCGCCAGGAACGCCTTTTCATGCGCTGTCTGATCTTCCTGCCACTTTTGCTTATTTCACTGGCTTTTGCCGCAACTTCCCAGGCCCAGATGCTCGACGAAGACTTGCGTCGACTGCCAGCGACCGATCTCGCCCAGGCTGCTCGCGACTCTGGCGATGCCGCGCGCGGCGCTGTCGTCTTTTTTCAGCATCATATGGCGTGTTCGAAATGTCATTCGGTCGGCGATGATCGAGGAACGGCATTGGGCCCCGATCTGGCGACGATTGGCAAGGAGGTCACTGACGCCCAACTTGTGGAATCAGTATTGTTGCCTTCGAAGGTGATCCGCAAAGGCTTTGAATCGGCGACGGCAATCACCAATGATGGGCGGACCGTGGTGGGTATTGTTGTCGAGCAAACCAAGGAGAAATTGGTGCTGCGCGATATGGCGCGCAATGGTGAAGTGCTCACGCTCAAAGTGGCAGACATTGAAGAACTCAAAACCAATGCGCTATCGATCATGCCTGCGGGTCAGGTCAATCAACTCGCGAGTCAGCAGCAGTTCTTGGATCTCATCAAGTATCTGATCGAAGTGCGCGATGGGGGAGGTGCGAGGGCGCGTGAACTGCAACCTTCGCCGGCATTGTTAGTTTTTACGATTCCCGAATACGAGAAGCAGATTGATCATGCGGGCTTTCTGCGAGACCTGAACACCGCAGCGTTGCAGCGCGGCGAGAAGATCTACCAGCGCGTCTGCGCGAACTGCCACGGCACCAAAGAACAAGCTGGTTCGTTGCCTACGTCGCTTCGTTTTGCGGAGGGGAAATTCAAGAACGGTAGCGATCCGTTCGCCATGTATCAGACGATCACGCGGGGCTTTGGATTGATGGCCGCGCAAACGTGGATGGTTCCTTCGCAGAAGTACGACGTCATTCATTATATCCGCGAGAAATATCTGCGCGAGCATAATCCCTCGCAGTACGTCGCCATCGATCAGTCGTATCTCGAACGCTTACCCCAAGGCAATACGCGCGGACCCGAGCCGAGCAATATCGAGCCTTGGAGTGCGATGGATTATGGTCCTAATCTAACGCACACGTATGAGATTCCGGGTGCGACGAAGAACTTTGCTTACAAAGGCGTGGCCATTCGTCTCGATTCGGGGGCAGGTGGTGTCTCACGTGGCAAACATTGGATGTTGTTCGATACGGACACACTGCGAATGGCGGCGGGCTGGAGCGCGAATAAGCCTGCGACGCCGTCGGAGAACTTCATCGATTGGCGCGGCATTCAATTCAATGGACAGCATCAGATCCATCCGAGCATCACCGGCCAAATCGCGTTTGCCAATGGCATGAAACCGGGGTGGGGCCAGCCGAGCGATGGCAGCTTTGCGGACGTTCAACGTGTCGAAGGTCGAGACGGGCGGCGCTATGGTCCATTAGCTAAAGACTGGGGGACCTATCGCGGGCTGTATCATCACGGCCAACAAGTCATTTTGTCGTATACCGTCGGCAACACGGAGATTCTCGAAAGTCCGAGGATTGACGTGCCGGACGAAACGGCAACGCCGCTGTTCGTGCGTGTGTTCAACATCGGCCCGCGCGAGCGGGAACTGGTGCTACAAGTCGCGGAAGAGTCATCAGCAGACGCGAAAGTGACGCCGATCCAGGGCGAATCGGTCGTACGTTTCGGTACGACAGAGCAGAAAGCTGGTTCGACGAAAGAACCGCCCACTGCCAAAGTGAACTTCGATGGCGAGAGCTACGTCGAAGTCCCCGTCAACGAAGCGTTCGATATGGTGACGAAGGATTTCACGATTGCCGCCCGCATCAAGACCAAGTCAGGTGGAACGATCGTCGCGTTGGCCGAGCCGGGACCGAAGTGGACGCCCGATGGTCAAACCTTTTTCGTGCGCGATGGTCGCCTAGTCTTTGATATTGGATGGGTGGGAGCCGTAACAGGCAAGAGCAAGATCAATGACGGTAAATGGCACGATGTCGCGGTCTCTTGGCAAGCGAAAAGTCAGCAACTGCGACTCTATGTCGATCACAATGTCGATGGCGAAGGCAAACTGGCGGCCAAGGCTAAACTCGATAAAGGGGTGATCCGCATCGGTTTCACTGCTCCTAACTTTCCCCGCCCCGATTCTTACTTCAAAGGCGAAATCGCGACAGCCAAGTTCTATCAGAACGGCTCAATCGATGAGAAGGTTAGCGCCGATTCGCTGATCGCGCATTGGAAATTCGACGCCGCCGTCAAAGAACGCGTCGTCGATGTCACTGGTCATAAGCATGATGGCGAAGTGCGGCGCGGTCCCGTTGTGGAGAAAGCATCGCCGGTGTTCCAAGCTATTACAGCAGGCGTCACTCCCAACGATACATCCGTTACCTGGACAGCCGACCAAGGCAATTTGCGGTTGAGAATCCCTGCCGGATCGAAGCCGCTGAAGTTCGCGGTTTGGACAACCACGAATGAGAGGCCCGATGTCGCCCCGCGTTTCACCGACGCCGATCTCGACCTGAAAGCTCACACGCAAGGCGGTCCGCCACGCTGGCCGCAAAAGCTCACAACCAAAACCGTTATCGGTCCCGATCGCGGCCCTTTCGCTGTCGATATCCTCACCGCGCCTGATTCTAATCCCTGGCTCGCACAGACGCGTTTCACAGGTTTGGACTTCCTGCCGGATGGGCGGATGGCGGTTTGTACGTGGGATGGCGATGTGTGGTTAGTGGCGAATGTCGTCAACAAGAATGAACTATCTTGGCAGCGTATCGCTACCGGCCTGTTTCAGCCGCTGGGGCTTAAGATCGTCGCGCAAAAGATTCACGTCACCTGTCGGGATCAACTCGTGGTGCTGCATGACTTGAACGACGATGAGGAGATCGATTTCTATCAGTGCCTCAACAACGACCACCAAGTCACCGAGCATTTTCACGAATTCGCGATGGGCTTGCAAACCGACGATGCTGGCAATTTCTACTACGCCAAATCGGGGCGGCATGCGCTGGAGGCGGTCGTGCCGCAACATGGCACGTTACTACGTGTGTCACCGGATGGCACGCGCACGGACATTCTCGCCACCGGCTTTCGTGCCGCCAACGGCGTGTGCCTCAATCCCGATGGCTCATTCGTGGTCACCGACCAAGAAGGATTTTGGAACCCGAAGAATCGCATCAACTGGGTCACGCTCGATCCCTCTGGCAAGCCGAAGTTCTATGGCAACCTGTTTGGCTACACCGATGTGACCGATACCTCCGACGCCGCGATGGTTCCCCCGCTTTGCTGGATCACCAACGCGTTTGATCGCTCGCCTGCGGAGTTGCTATGGGTCGATAGCAAGCGTTGGGGGGCGATCAATGGCGCGCTGTTGAATCTGTCGTATGGCTACGGCAAGGTGTTTGTGGTGCCGCACGAACAGGTTAATGGTCTCATGCAAGGTGGCATGATCGAACTGCCGATTCCATCGTTTCCCACCGGCGTGATGCGGGGCCGCTTCAACCCGGCCGATGAGCAGCTTTATCTGTGCGGCATGTTCGCTTGGGCTGGCAATGCCACGCAACCCGGCGGCTTGTATCGCATTCGCGCGACAGGGCAGCCGATGCATTTGCCTGGGGAGTTACACGCCACCAAGTCCAGCCTCACGCTGAAGTTCACTGAACCTCTCGACTCGGCCAGCGTCGCTGCCAAGCAAATCAAGATCAAGACCTGGTCGCTCAAGCGGACTGCGAAGTATGGCTCCGCGCATTACGATGAAAAACCGCTCGACGTTACTCAGGCGACGCTTTCGGGCGATGGTCAAACCCTCACACTCGCTGTGCCGGAGATCCAACCCACCTGGTGCATGGAAATCCGCTACGATCTGCGCACGTCGGACGGCAAACCGGTCGCGGGCGTCATTCACAACACGATTCACAACCTCGCCGATGAAAAGTAATCACGTCTCGCTCTCAGGAAATCCTCTCATGCACCGACTGCTGCTTGCGCTAATATGCGTCGCGATCTGCTCGCCTATTCTCGCCGCCGACGCGCCCCCAAAACAACCCAATATCGTGTTGATCATGTCCGACGACATGGGCTTCTCCGATATTGGCTGCTATGGGGGCGAAATCCAAACGCCCAATCTCGACGCCTTGGCCGCGAATGGCTTGCGCTTCACGCAGTTCTACAACGGCGCGCGCTGCTGTTCGACGCGGGCGAGCTTGCTGACCGGACTATACGCCCACCAGGCAGGCGTGGGACACATGATGGATGACCACGGTGCCGAGTTCCCTGGCTATCGCGGCGTCTTGAACAACTCCTGTCGCACGATCGCCGAAATGCTCAAACCGGCAGGCTATCGCACCTACGCCGTCGGCAAGTGGCATGTCAGTCGCTTCGCAGGCGCAAACGGCCCCAAAGATAACTGGCCGATCGCGCGTGGCTTCGATCGCTACTATGGCACGATCCACGGCGCCGGGAGTTTCTTCGATCCGTCGTCGCTCGTGCGCGATGAAACGATGATCTCTCCCTTCGCGGATCCGCAGTACAAGCCGGAAACTTATTACTACACCGACGCCATCTCTGATCACGCGGTACGTTTCGCCGGCGAACACGCCCGCGACAATGCCCAGCAACCGTTCTTCATGTACATCGCCTACACCGCTGCACATTGGCCGATGCATGCGCTGCCGGAGGACATCGCCAAGTATGAAGGTAAGTACGACGGCGGCTACGAACCAATTCGCAAAGCGCGTCTAGAGAAAGCCGCGAAGCTCGGGCTGGTCAATGCTAAGCAAGGCCTATCTCCGCAAGCGGAAGATTGGTCGCAAGTCAAAGACAAACAGTGGGAGGCGGCCGGTATGGAAGTCTATGCCGCCATGGTTGATCGTATGGATCAAGGCATTGGCAAGCTCATTGCGGAGCTAAAGCGGAACGGGCAATTCGAAAACACGCTGATCTTGTTTCTGCAAGACAACGGCGGTTGCGCCGAAGCGATGGGCCGCAGCGGCAACAAGCAGCATCCCAATATCGCACGGCCCGCTTCGCCGACGTTGCCTGTGCTCCCCGCGGATGCACTTATCACCGCGGGCAGTGTGCCGGCGCAAACGCGCGATGGCTTCCCGGTCCGCATGGGAAAAGACGTGTTGCCTGGCGCGGCCGATACCTACGTCGCCTATGGTCGCGGCTGGGCCAATGTTTCCAACACGCCTTTTCGCGAATACAAACATTGGGTGCATGAAGGGGGCATCAGCACGCCGCTGGTCGCGCATTGGCCGGCCGGCATCCAGACCCACGGCGAACTGCGCACACAACCGAGCCACTTGATCGACATCGCCGCCACCTGCGTCGAGCTAGCGGGAGCCAAGTATCCCGAGCGGATCGAGGGTCGCGACATCACGCCGCTGGAAGGTCGCAGTTTAACTGGCACGTTCGCGAACAAAGCCGACGAGCGCCTGTTGTACTGGGAACACGAAGGGAACCGCGCCGTGCGCGCCGGCGATTGGAAACTCGTCGCCAAAGGCCCCCAGGGAGCATGGGAACTTTACAACATCGCCACCGATCGCACCGAAGCCCACAACGTCGCCGCCGATCATCCCGAGAAAGTCGCGGAACTAGCAATCAAGTGGGAAGCCTGGGCGAATCGAGCAAACGTTTTGCCGTGGATTTCGAAACCGGCGTATAAGGTGGCGAATGAAAGCTGACCTTGGCCCCTCGGGCCAATGCGTCTAACTGAGGTAACCATGTCAGAAAGCGATCCCATCCATCCGCCGAGCGGCTATTGGCAAACGCGGTCGCTCGTTTTCTATGCTATCGTAGCCGGAGTCATTTGCTTTGCGATTGCTGGACTGGCGATATTGATGATCGGAACACCTGCCGAGTCAACGTCCCTGGTCTTTCTTTTGCCGTCTATGCTGTTTGCGCTGATCGGCTTTGTCTCGATGCTTGTGTACGGTGCCGCATACATCCGCTTCGTCCGCTGGCGTTGTCCCGCCTGCGGAGAAGCGATCCACAGCACGCTAATGGGAAGTCTTCCATTCTCCAAGTCGTGCGTCCACTGCGGACGGCGGATTGCGAGAAACAAGTGATGGCTTGGTCCAGCGGGACACAAGAAAATTGACTGGTGTCGCAAGTCGCCTGAATTGGCTGTTATTCCGCCAACCGTGGAGTTGCGTCTGCCATGTCAGAATGTTCCGGCTGCCAACGTCTG
>JBGSHH010000755.1:0-2741 GCA_041752355.1 Pirellulaceae bacterium
TCCCTTTTGTGACTTCTCGGAGCGCGGGCAGCTTGCCCGCAATTTCATCCATGCGGGCGGGACGCCCGCGCTCCTTATTGCGCCAATTGCGGCGCGCGATAGGCGACTTCTTCGCCGTGCGTGACCTCAAAACCAAGCTCCGCGATCATCTTGTAATCTGCTTCCGGCGCTTGGCCTTGCGTGGTGAGATAGTCACCCACGAACAGCGAATTCGCCGCATACATGCCGAGCGCTTGCAGGCTGCCCAGATGCATTTCGCGTCCGCCAGCGATGCGGATTTCGCTCGTGGGATTCACGAAACGAAACATGGCCAGCGCTTTGAGACAATAGCGCGGCGTGAGTTGCTTCTGTCCGGCCAGCGGCGTGCCATCGATCGGATTGAGAAAGTTGAGCGGGATCGATTCGGTCTTCAGCCCGCGCAATTCCAGGGCCATCTGCACCACATCGGTATCTTGCTCGCCCATGCCGATGATGCCGCCGGAGCAAAGCTCGATGCCTGCTTCGCGGACCGCTTTGAGCGTATCCAAACGGTCTTGGTAGGTGTGCGTGCTGCAGATTTGCCCGTAGTAGTTCTCGCTGGTGTTCAGGTTGTGATTCACCTTATCGACGCCACACGCCTTGAGTCGCTGCGCTTGATCGGGCGTCAACAGGCCCAGGCAAGCGCAGATATCGAGGTCGTACTGTTGTTTGATCTCGGGCACGATGGTTTCGATCGCGTGCATCTCGCGTTCGTTGGGTCCGCGCGCGGAAATCACGATGCAGTACGTCTTGCTGTTGCGCTCGGCGGCGACCCGCGCGCCATCGAGCAATTTATCGCGGCTGAGAATGTTGTATTTGGGAATCTCCGCCTCGCTTACTTTCGATTGCGAGCAATAACCGCAATCTTCCGGACAGAGGCCACTCTTGGCGTTCATCAGGAAATACAATTGCACCGTCTTTCCGAAGTAACGATGTCGCAGCTTGAACGCCGCGCTCATGATGTCGAGCAGCTCTTCTTCCGGCGCTTGCAAGATCGCCAGCGCTTCGGTCGACGTGATTTCATACCCATCGAGAACGCGGGCGGCCAAAGCTTGCCAGGGGGATTCGGTGGGGGCGAGCGAACTCTGCGAAGCAATCATGCGATAGCGTTGGTAAGGGTGTATGGCACACCGGAAATCAAGCATAGTTCCGCAGGGTGGAAGACTTTGCACCCTACGTAGGCACCGCTGCCGATATAAGGCAGAATGGTAGCATAAGTTGCGACCGACGACGACGGTGGAATACCATGCAGCATTTTGTTCGTTTTGGCGTCTTGGGACACGTGGGCCGCTTTGTGGCGGTCGATGGCGCTGGCTATGCGCGCGGTTCGCGCGTCATCTGCCGCACCGCGCGGGGGCTGGAAGTGGGCGAGGTCCTGTCCTCGACGGAGGGATTCGTGGAGGAAGCCGATGGCAAGCTGCTGCGTCGCGTCGCCGTGGAAGACGATCTGCTACTCGATCGCCTGGCGAAACATCGGGACGAAGCGTATCAAGCGTGCGTCGAGAAACTGGCGGAACGCGGGCTGGGGGTGGTGCTGGTCGATGTCGAGCATCTGTTTGATGGCGTCTCGCTCTTCTTCTATTTTCTCGGCGAGAGTTCTCCAGAACTCGATGAACTGACAGCCGAGTTGGGCGAGATCTATGACGCCCGCGTGCAATTTCAGAAGTTCGCAGAAACGCTGACCCAGGGTTGCGGTCCCGGCTGTGGCACGGCGGAAGCCGCCGGCAATGGTTGCGGCAGTGGTGGCTGCTCAACGTGCACGATGGCCAAGGTGTGTCGCTAGTGGGGTAGGCTTCCAGCCTGCCTCGTAAGAAATTCAAGGCAGGCTGGAAGCCTACCCCACGTAGGATTTCGCTGCCGCGACATAATGCTCGGCCGCATGGCGGATGCGCTCTTGATCTTTCGCTTCGACAGCGCGAACCACTTTGCCGGGCATGCCGAGGACGAGTGAACCGGGCGGGATGATCGTCCCTTCGGTCACCACCGCGCCGACGCCGACGATGCTCCCCGCGCCGATCACTGCGCCGTTCATCACCACCGCGCGCATCCCGATCAAGCACTCATCTTCCACCGTCGCCCCATGCACGATCGCGCCATGGCCCAGCGTCACGCGCGCGCCGAGCGTACAAGGAAAGCCAGGATCGGCATGCAACAGGCAAAGGTCCTGCACATTGGTTTGCGGGCCGACGACGATTTTCTCCGTGTCGCCGCGAAGTACCGCGTTGTACCAAACGGATGCTTCCGCACCGATCGTGACATCGCCCAGCACCACCGCGCCGGGGGCGATGAAAGCGGAGGGCGCGACGAGTTCGGGGCGAAACGTGTGGCGTACATTCATAGACAGCCTCCTCGCGGTGTTCCATAATAACGCCCCTATGCTAACGAGTTTGCCCTCCCTTGCCGATGCCGCGCAGCAGGTTCGTGCCGGCACTTTATCGCAGCGCGAGATCACGCGCTATTGCGTGGCGCGCTGTATGGGCGATCGGCTGGCGGCGTGGGAAGCGCAGCGCGAACTTGCCGCGCGCACTCCATCGCTAGCGCAGCAGGCGGCGCAACAGGAAAGCGCGCTTGCGCGGCAACGGGCGGAAGCTGCCAATGAGCAACAATTCGTCGGCTGGTTGCATGGGGTCGAGGTCGGCGTGAAGGACGTCATCGACGTGGCAGGCTGGCCGACAGCGGCGGGTTCACCCCTCTTGGGCGGCAACATGGCCGCCGCAGATTCG
>JBGSHH010000756.1:0-5488 GCA_041752355.1 Pirellulaceae bacterium
GCGGTGGCGGCGGTGGCGGCTACGGTGGTGGCGGTCGTCGTTAATCGTTCCATCGAATAACGAAATAAACCAAGCTGGCAGCGCGAAGCAATTCGCGCTGCCGGCTTTTTTTGTGCTTTCGCGCCTGCCGCGAAATTGCCAAAGGCGAGCCGCTCGCTCACAATAACGCCTGCATGTGGCCTTCGCTCGACAACCTGATCCTATTGGCCGTCGCCGCTTTCGTCTGCTGCGGTCTGTGGCGCGCAACGCGCAAGCATTATCGCGTCTGCATTGTCGCCGGTCCCGATGAAATCAAAATCGTCCGGGGCATCGCCGGCGCCCAACAGGCGGCCGTGCTGCAATTCTTGCGGCAAGATATCGAACTGTCGCGGCCTGTCACCATTTTGGCGACCAAGTATCCCAACGGGCGTTTACAAATGAAGATCCAAGGCCAGCTCGATGCTGGCTTACGCCAACGCATTCGCAATTTCTTGCTTACCGTTCTTTAGGTGACAATCGCGTGGCAGATATCTCAGCAGAACCAGGCTGACCACGAGCGCGATGCCGCAGCCGATCAAGATGACAATCGTGACAGGGTTGGGATCGATCCCAAATCCGCTCGGCTTGCTGAAATGCGTCATCACCACGCTCACCGCATTGTTGACCATGTGACAGGCGACGCTGGGCAAAATCGAATCGGCCCGCCATGCGATGTAGCCCAGCCAAAAGCCCAGCGGCAGCACCGCGACAATATGTAACGGATCGATGTGGGCTATTGCAAAAAGTAGGCTGCTGATCGTGATGGCCTCGATGGGCGAAAGGCGCTGCAAGAGTCGACTCTGCACATAGCCGCGAAACAGAAGCTCCTCGCTGACCCCTGGAATAACCGCGACAAGCAACAAAACCACCGCCAAGAATGGCCCTTTGTGCTCGCGAAAAACGTTCTCCAACATTTCGAGGTTGCTGCCGATCTCCGTAAAAACCAACGACATCAACAACGAGACAATCGTGCCGATCGCCGGCGTTGCCAACGCGAAAATGCCCCAGGTCCAGACGGGCAAGTCACCGCGCCGCAATTTCAAACGCTCCCGAAACGGAACCGGCGACAGCCAGGCGGAAAAGCAAGCCACCGATAGAAATACCAACTGCCCGGGGAGCGTGAGCACGAACAGACCAAGGCGACTGGAGGAGAACGTCTTCAGCCACTCCTCGAATGCCACCGCATCGCGCAGCAGGCGAAAGTCGACCAGGGCGGCCATCACAACCAAAAATACGACCGCCGACACGACCACCGCCAGCGGTACAACGAGAATCCCAACCACCAGCGCCGGCCAGATTCTGGGCTTCGCCACGACGGGCGAAATTTCCGTCAACACCGGTGGCTGGGCAACCTCCGCCATGACGATGTCGAGATAGTCGTCGACGGGCAACACAACATTGGGGGCAGACCGATCACCGCTGGGGGCATCGTGATTCTCGTCCATTGCGTACCGCCTTCATTTGCAAACCAGAAGCTAGCCACTGATCAACTCTGGCTAGTCTAAAGCGATGGCGGTACGATCCGCAAGCAGCAATTGGGCCCCCAGAAGCACTAGCGTGCCGGCCTAGAAAGATACACTGCCCCGCGCCATGAGCGTGCTCACCGGTTCAAACTGCTCTCCGGTCGATTGGTATTCGAACGACCGACCGAAGACATAGCCCGCTTCAAAGCGAAAGCCAGCGCCACCATTCTTACGCCGTTCATAGCCGAAGATGGCGCGATAATCCGTGAACGTCACCACATCTTGCTGATAGCCAGGAACGCGCTGAATCGACCAGCTATTGCCACTAAATTCGCCAGCGATATAGATCCAATCTTCATGCTCCGGCTGCTCGTTGATCATGTACAAAATGCGCGGGCGGGGAATGACCAATTCGTAGGTGATGTAAGGATTCGGCGTCCAAATCACGCCGGCGGCCGGTAGCCAAGGGATATCATCGCGATCGAGATAGACCGCGCCGATCACAAACTCGCGCTCGTACTGCGCCAGCGTGTAGCGCAGCAAGATGCGGCCGGGAATGCGAAAGGCGGCATTGTCCCACTTCTCAAAATCGCTGAAGACCGAAGGCGTGATGTTAATGATGGCGCCGAACTTCGGCGTGAAGCGCGGAAACCACGTTAGCGAGAGATAAGGATTATAAAGCTGCGCAGGCAAATCCGTATTCGACGGACCATCGAGAAACTGCGTAGTGAACCCAGGAGTCATGATGATCGGATTGCGACGATTCGGGAGTGGTGCGGCCAGCGACAATGCTAGTTCGACATCGTTGGTCCCTAGTCCATCCGCTCCATCGCGCGGAAGGTAGGTCTCGGCCAGGTAAAGCCTCTGAAAGAAGCCATCTTTCGCTTTACTGATGCGGGAAAACTGCTGCGGCAGCACTTCGCCATCGTCGGTTTCGATAAACGACTCGTCGTTGAGCAACACATCGTTGGCATGATAATCGCCAAGCACTGGCTGCGTGAGATCGCCCGGATAGGACGCCGGCGCGATCGGTTCGATATCGTATAGCAGCGGCGGATTGGCGTAGCCGGGCGGATTGTAATCGACCGGTGGCAGGCGCTCTGGCGTTTGTGCGCGAAGATCAGTCGCAACAGCGAATGACAATAGCGCAAACATCACGATCGACGCTCGCGCGAAAGTTGAGTCGAGTTTGGCGTTTGCATGTGGCATGGCGAAGTTCTAGTAGGCGATGCCGCCACGCAGCATGTAGGTGGAGCCTGGCGAAAAGTTGTCTTCAGGGCTGGCTACATACACAATCTCGCGATTGAAGACATAGCCACCCTCAAAGAACGCCTTGAAGCTCCGACCGGTTTGAAAATCGGCACCGAGCGTGACGCGAATATCGTTGATGTCGATGCGGTCAGAAGCGCCCGACGCGCGCTCGATCGTCCAGTACCCACCGCCATACTCGCCGGCGATGTAGCCCCAGACTTCAGTGTTGCCCATCGTCGTGAGATACATCGAGAGCTTCGGCTTCGGGAAGTAAATATCCAGACGCATCTTCGGATTAGGTGTCCACAACACACCAATGGCCGGCAGCAATTTGAGATCGTTGCGGTTGATGTACTCGACACCGAGCTTCAGTTGCGCTTGCGGCGACATGCGAATCGTGCCCAGGCCGCGACCAGAGACGCGAAAGCTGCGTGAGGAGAACGTATCGAAGTCAGTAAACACACCTGTGCGAACATGCAGGTCGGCGCCAAACTGCGCTTGGGGATTGGTCACGTAATCAAAATCGACATACGCGCTGTAGGCCAACGGCGGCAGGTCAGCGGTGACACCGCCGGGGCCATCCCACTGACTCAACATGAAGCCGGGCGAGATGTAGATCGGTTGTTGCGTGCCGAAGAAGTTCGGAAACGCCATCGTCGTGGCGATTTCCGAATCGTTGATGCCCAACCCTTCCAGTTCGTCCATGCGCGAGAGCCACGTATAGCGCAGGCGAAGATTCTGAAACAGTTTCAGCGGTTCCCCGGGCTGATGCGGATTCGCGCGTCCAATTTCGTCGCTCCACGTGCCGCTAGGATATTGTCCTGGCCCACCCGACGGCGGCGCGCCGTAGGGATTTCCGTAAGGATTCCCATAAGGCAGCGGTGCTTGTCCCGGTGGAGGCGCATAAGGATTCGCGCCGTAGGGATTCACGCCATACGGAGGAGGGGGTGCGGAAGCCGGTGCAGTTCCATAGGGATTGGTGGTAAACGGCGACGAGGTGCCGAAAGGGTTCACGCCATAGCTATTTGTGGGCGCTGGCGGCAAGGCGTAGGGATCAAACGTCGGCGCTCCCAAAGCTCCACCCGCAGGTGGAGGGGGCGCATTGGGGACCAGCGTACCGTTGGGGATCTGGATACGCGGAGCTTGCCCCCAGGCTGTCAGCGCGCAGCAAACAACCCATCCACAACAAACGCCTGTAATTATTCCACGGGAGCGCACGATAAAGGCCTCAAGTTCCGCTGGCATCCATGCCGATGAAAAGAGATTTGGCCAAGAGCAAGGGGTAAATACCGTCGCTCCGGCATCGAGGTCAAGGGCAATTGCCCCGTATTCTTCGGCTGGACGCCTCCGCAAGCGGGCCGAAATTGCCAGTCTAACCATTGCCATAAAGCCTTTTATGTAAAAGGCTTACAATGATTTCACCCAGCTGAGATGACAAGTCGCAGTCGCTCGCCAACCAGGGAGAAGGGGCTGGCCAACGCGGGTCGAAAACTCGATCCCCCACCCTCTGGCGAAAACCGCCGAGGTGGTGCGGTACGGATTTACAACCCGGCCCTAAATTCGCTAGAATGCTGGATTACCTCGCACCCGCCCCGCCCGACTGGGGTGATGGTGAAGTTCCACTATGTAGTGCGTGCCTAAGGCTCGCGGACAATGTTTGAATCGCTGCAAACCGGATTGCAATCTGCTTGGAAGAGCTTGCGCGGCAAGGGCAAGCTCACCGAGGGGAATATGCGCGATGGCTTAGCCATTGTGCAGCAGTCGTTGCTCGAGGCCGACGTTAGCTACAGCGTGGTCGAAGAGTTCATGGGGAAGGTGAGCGAACGAGCGCTCGGTCAGAAGGTATTGCTCGCGCTCGATCCCGGGCAACAGTTGATCGGCATCGTTCGTGATGAATTGATCAACCTACTTGGCCCGGTCGATACTTCGCTCCATCTCAAGAACGAAACCACGATCATCATGCTCTGCGGTTTGCAGGGCTCTGGTAAAACGACCACCTGCGGCAAGCTCGCGCGGTTGTTGCTCGACAACAAGGTCAAGCCGATGCTGGTCGCCGCCGACTTGCAACGCCCGGCTGCTATCGAGCAACTGCATGTGCTGGGCCAGCAACTCAACGTGCCGGTCTATAGCGAACCAGGCGCGCAAGACCCCGTCGCCGTTTGCCAAAACGCCATCAAGAAGGCGAAAGAATACGACGCCCGCGTGGTGGTGCTCGATACCGCAGGACGCTTGGCCATCGACCAGCAGTTGATGGACGAGCTCAAGAAGATTGATGCGCGCGTCCAACCCGATCAAGTTTACCTTGTCGTCGATGGCATGACTGGCCAAGATGCCGTGAAGAGTGCTGGCGCGTTCAACTCCGCGCTGGAGCTCAACGGCGTCATCATGACGAAGCTCGACGGCGATGCTCGCGGTGGCGCGCTGCTGTCGGTCAAGAACGTCACTGGCGTGCCGATCAAGTTCATCGGCACCGGCGAACATCTCGACGCCTTGGAACCGTTTCGCCCCGAAGGGATGGCGGGACGCATCCTGGGACTGGGCGATACGCTGGCATTGGTTGACGAAGTTCGCAAGATCGTCGATGAAGACGAACGCGAAAAGTGGGAACAAAAGGCCAAAGAAGGCGAGTTCACGCTCGACGACTTCAAGTCCCAGATGGAGAAGATCGCCAAGCCTGGCCTGATGCAGAAAATGCTCGGCCTGTTGCCTGGAGCGGGTCAACTCCAAGAGATGATGGCGGGGACCGATAGCGCTAA
>JBGSHH010000757.1:0-3948 GCA_041752355.1 Pirellulaceae bacterium
GTCATTGGTACCCATCAGCAACACAACGGCGCGCGGCTTGAGCGAGAGCACGTCTTCTTCCAAGCGGATGAGCATGCCGCGCGTGGTATCGCCGCTGATCCCTCGATTGGCAACTTTCATGTCACTAAAACTCTTGCCCAGATCGTCACCCCAGCCTTGCGTGATGGAGTCGCCGAGAAACACGACGGCATTCTGGTCCTGCCCGACTTGCTTCGCCCAACCGCTTCTTTTGGCTTGCCACAAATCGCGAAACCAGTCGTAACGTCGGATCGGTCCCACGCCGGGAAGTCCGTCATCGGTGGCGGGAATTTGAAACTTTGCATCGGCCTTGTTCGCGTCTTGAGCAACGAGCGGCAGGCTCGCAAACAGTCCGACAGTGGCCGAGAGAACTAGCAGGATGAACTTGCGGTGGATCATGGGTTGTTTCCGAAGGTTGGATGCGCGCGGCGAAACATCGAATTTTTCCAATATAAATGATGGGCGCGGCGTCCGCTTGGCCTCGCGCCAACGCCGCAGCCATAGTGCGCTACATCGACGCGGCTGATCCATCAACGAACCTCGCACCGCTCGTCCTCCAAGGCGGCAGCTCTTCAAGCTGTAATGGTGGCACGAGTACGCGAATTACCCGCCGAGTCAAATATCTGGGAGGACGCTGGTAACGGGGACGAACCACTCGAACGAGCGGAATCCCTATTCTACCTATTCTACCATTGCCCCGCAAAATCGCGCTAATCCTACTCGGTGCGAACCTCTATTTGCGTTCGCCGCTCCTTGATGTAAGCTCGTGGTACATTTGGGATTACTCGCTTTGGCCACACGCTGTGGCCTCTTGACGCGCGGGAATAGTTCCTTTAGGCTTGCCGATCTGTAAATTTTTTGCGGGGACGGTTGCTAATACTACAGAGTTAGCGGAATGTCCTCACAAGATGCCAGCGTAGCTTCAACTGGCAGAGCACCGCATTCGTAATGCGGGGGTTATGGGTTCGACTCCCATCGCTGGCCCTTGGCTCGCCTTAGCTTTCCCGCGCGTCGCTTTTTCGTTTTCATCCAACCTGCCGCCTCCTGCGGCAATCGCCTTTGGGCACGAAAGACCGACACGCAGGCAATTTTCCTGTTGTTTGGAGAGAGTCCCCCTATATGTCGCAAGTTTTGGCCGCAGACCTCCGCGAAATCGTACTCGCCAACAGCTCCTTTGGACCTCAAGAAATCGCCCAACTCTCCAAGGCCATCGCCGAGGATCCGGCGCAATTCTCGCTGCTGCGGGATGCCGTGGGGGAGTTGGAAGTCCGCGAGGATCGTACCCCCGCCAGCGCTGTGAGACTGGGAGTTTGCTATTACTTGATGGGTCGCTACCGTCAAGCGATTGAAACGCTGTCGTCGGCCGATGGCGGCGCGTTGGCCCACTTTTATCTCGGTCGCGCCAACTTCGCTTTGGGCAACTACGACGCCAGCATCAATGGCTACAAAGCGGCGAAAGTCGCCGGCTACAACGGCGACGATTGTGCCTTGGGAATTTGCGAATCGTTGCGATATGCCAAGAAGCCAACCGACGCGCTGGCGACGCTCGACGCGCTCTCCGGCCCCATCGAGTCGACCGCCGAATATCTCTATCAGCGTGGTGCCACCGTCGCGGCTATCGGTGGCAATCCGATGGAAGTTTGTGCGCTGTACGAGCGGGCCGTCGAAACGCAAGGAAATCATCCAGGCGCGCTATTTGGCCTGGCACTGGAAAACGATCGTCGCGGCAATGACGAGCGCGCGTTGACCCTCTATCAACGAGCCACCGCCCTGTTTCCGCCGAATCTCGGTTCGCTGATGAATCTGGGCATCCTGTACGAGGATCGCAACCAGTTCGACAAGGCGCAAGCTTGTTTCAACCGCGTGCTGGAAGTTTATCCCGATCATCCGCAAGCGCGCATGTTCATCAAGGATGCTTCCGCCTCGGGCGATATGTTCTATGACGAAGAAGCCGAGCGTCGTCACGACCGCTTGAGCCACGTGCTGAGCATTCCTGTTTCCGACTTCGAATTGTCTGTCCGCAGCCGCAATTGCCTGCAAAAGATGGGCGTGCGAACGCTGGGGGACTTGTGCCGCACCAGCGAGCAAGAGTTGCTCGCCAGCAAGAACTTTGGCGAGACGTCGCTGGTCGAAAGTCGCGACATGCTGTCGTCCAAAGGCTTGGAACTCGGCCAGTTCGCGTTTGAGAAGGCCCCCGCCGAACCGACCTACGACGCAGGCAATATGTCGCCGGATGAGCAAGCATTGCTCGACCGCCCCATCTCGGATTTGAACCTCTCGGTTCGTGCGCGTAAGTGCATGGTCCGCTTGGGTCTGACCACGCTGGGCGAATTGGTACGCAAGACAGGCGACGACTTGCTGGAAAGCAAGAACTTTGGCGTCACGAGCCTCAACGAAGTGCGCGAAAAGCTCACCGAACTCGGCATCAAGCTCCGCGGCGAGTAGTTCCATCTCCGGCTCCCTCTCCCACAGGGAGAGGGCTGGGGTGAAGGCGTACTTTTTCAATATGCATACGGATTCCTAACTAGCGCTTCGGGTTGGTGTTTATGTCCTTTCGGTTCGTGCTACATCACACCGAAACGGGACGCGTAGCTCGTCGCGGCACCTTCCACACGCCGCATGGCCCCGTCGAAACCCCTGCCTTCATGCCTGTCGGCACGCAAGGGACCGTCAAAGGGCAAACAATTGAAATGGTGCGCGGTACCGGCGCGCAGATGGTGCTGGCGAACACCTACCACCTCGCGCTCCGTCCCGGCGAAGCAGTGGTCAAGGATCTCGGCGGCTTGCACAACTTCATGGGCTGGCAAGGTCCGATTCTCACCGATAGCGGCGGCTTTCAACTCTTCAGCCTGGCCGATAACACCAAAATCACCGAGCGCGGCGCGGCGTTCAAATCGCATATCGATGGCAGCACGCTGGAACTCACTCCCGAGCGCGCGATTCAGATTCAAGAAGACCTCGGCAGCGATGTGGCGATGGTTCTCGATCACGTCATCAAGTTGCCGAGCCCCGACTCCGCTGTCCGCGACGCCTGCGAGCGTTCGATCCGCTGGGCGGCGCGCTGCCAAAATGCGGCGAAACGATCGGACCAGGCTCAGTTCGCCATCGTGCAAGGGGGACTCAATCCTGATTTGCGCGTCTGGTGCGCCGAACAGCTTGTGAAGCTCAACTTCCCCGGCTACGCCATCGGTGGCTTGAGTGTAGGGGAGACGCCAGACGAAATGTATCGCATCCTCGATGTCGCCACGCCAGTGCTACCGCTCGATAAGCCGCGCTACTTGATGGGCGTAGGTCGGCCGCAAGATCTCTTACAGGCGATTCGTCGCGGCGTCGATTTGTTCGATTGCGTGATGCCGACGCGCAACGGCCGCAACGGTCTCGCCTTCACCGATAACGGTCCCGTGCGGATGCGCAATCTCAAACATCAACGCGACACCAGCCCGCTCGATCCCGACACGCCAAGCATTGTTAGCAACTACAGTCGCGGCTACCTGCGGCACCTCTTTATGGCCGACGAAATGCTCGGCCCCATGCTGCTGACATTGCACAACCTCACGTACTATCAACGCATCATGTCCGAAGCCCGCGCCGCTATCGCGGAAGATCGCTTCGAGTCGTTCTTTCAGGCCAAGATGCTAGGCTGGGGCGAAACGACGAGCCCCGCGTGAATTTGGCCCCGCGTGAATACGCGCGGGAAGAATACGCTACCTCGCTAACGGCACTCGCCCCCATCGTCGTCGCCTACGAAGTAGGTGTGATGATCGGCGATGCGGAAATTATAGACTTGCGCAGGCGAGCCGGTGAGTTCCAAGGCGGTGACGGGGGTCCATTGGCCGTCGTGCGAGTGGACCCAATCCCCCACGCGCAATTGCCCCGCCGGCACCCAGCCTCGGTCTGGCACGTAAAACGTGCCTCGACTTTACGGGCCCT
>JBGSHH010000758.1:0-5494 GCA_041752355.1 Pirellulaceae bacterium
GCCGCCGTCGATGGTTTTGCTGCAGTGACCGATATCGAGGACGAAACGACCAACAGCAGCTTTACCGCCGTGCTCGTGAAGGAAGGCAATAAATGGTTGCTCGATAGTGCGCACGAAACGAACGTCCCAGCTCCGCTCAAGCCTGCGGATCATCTCGAACCGCTCGCTTGGATGGTGGGCAATTGGATGGATGAAGCAGACGATGTGGAGATTCAAACCTCGGTGCGCTGGTCGGCGAAGAAGTCGTTTTTGATCCGCTCGTACAATGTGGTTCGCGAAGGCACGGTCGTTCATCAAGGAACGCAAGTCTTTGGCTGGGATCCTCGCGAGGAAGTCATTCGCACTTGGGTATTTGGTTCGGGTGGTGGTTTCGCCGAAGGCCATGTCATCATTGATGACACGCGAATTTCGATCAAGCTGGTGGGCGTCACACCGCAAGGACAAGAGGCTGCGGGCACACAAGTGATTACGCAAATCGATGATAACGCCTTCATGTCGCAATTGGTGGGCCGCGAAATCGAAGGCGAACCACAGCCGACTTTCGACGCCGTGAAAGTGGTGCGCGTCGCCGACGAAGAGGCGACCGAAGAAGTCGCCGCATCCAGCGATGAGGAAGCGGTCGCCGAGCCCGCAACCGAAAAGAAAACGAAAGCCAAAGGCGCCGAGAAAGAGAAAGCCACGAAGAAAGCAGCCCCATAGCACGCATTGCGCCCGTAAAATACCTACTAGCAAATCAAACCATGACTCATAGCGCGAGCAGGGAACGCCCTCGCGGAGCGAATCCCACCCTCGCGATAGTGGAGAAAACAAGATGAAAACCCGAAATTGGTTGCCGCTGGCAGCATTGCTGGCGATCTCGTTACTGTTGCCAGAGAGTTTGCTGGCTGTTGGCGCTCGTGGCGGCGGAGGTGGACGCCCCGGTGGCGGAGGTGGAGCGCGACCAAGCGGTGGCGGCGGGGCTCGCCCAAGTGTCTCGCGTCCGTCGCCGAATATTTCGCGCCCCTCGCCCAACATTTCGCGACCTTCACCCAACATTTCGCGACCTTCACCCAACATCTCACGCCCCTCAACACCCAACATCTCACGCCCCTCAACACCCAATATTTCGCGACCCTCGACACCCAATATCGCGCGACCGACAACGCCCTCCGTGCGCCCTTCGGTTCCGAATCGTCCGAGCACCGGATCGCTCCCGAATTTGGGAGGCAATGTTACGAACCGGCCCAACTTGCCCAACGCAGGCAATCGTCCGTCGCTCCCGAATGATCGCCCCAACTTGCCGAATGCCGGCAATCGCCCGAACACGGGGAATCCTGGTTTCGCTCGACCCACTCCACGTCCAACTCCTGGTGGCGTGGGCGACTTTCTCGGCATTCCCGGCGGAGTGAGACCGGACAGTGGCGCCAAGCCAGCGTTTCCCGATCGGCCCACCACGCTGCCTGGTATTGCCGACAGGCCAGGCCGTCCTACAACCTTGCCTGGCGATATTGGTAACAAACTTCCAGGTAATGCTGGCGATAAGTTTCCTGGTCGCCCCGATCGTCCCACAACCTTGCCTGGCGATATTGGTAATCGCTTGCCAGGCGATGGCGGCAATCGTCCCGATCGTCCCAACGTGCCGGATCGTCCTGGCAACATCGCGCGACCGGACAGGCCAGTCCGCCCCGATCGCCCCAACATTGATCGAGACAACATCATCAACAACAAGCCGAGTTGGGTGAACATCAACGACAACAAATTCAACAATATCAATGCCAATATCGGCGTCATCAACAAACGCCCCACGATGAACAACTGGGTGAATAACCATCCCGCCCGGGGCCAATACTGGAACAACTGGGGCAACAGCATCCATTGCCGTCCGCCTTACAATCGTCCTTGGTTTGGCAATAGCTGGTGGGGCATTCATGGAGGACCTAACTGCGGCTGGCATTATCACTATTGGAATCGCGGGTTTGGCTGGAACTACTGGTGGCGCCCCGCGGTCTGGACAGGCGTGACTGCCTGGTTCCAACCTTGGGGATGGCAGCAACCGGTTTATTACGACTACGGCACCGGTGGCAACGTCGTCTACAACAACGACATCGTCTACATCGATGGCCAGCAAGTCGCCACGGCCGACGAGTATGCCCAATCGGCCGCTGCGCTGGCCACCGTTGCTCCGCCGGAGACCGAGGCCCAAGCGGAGGAAGCCGAGTGGATGCCGCTGGGCACGTTCGCGGTCTCGACAAGCGAGAACGATACCGAGCCTTCGCGCGTGCTGCAGTTGGCGGTCAACAAACAAGGCATCGTCAGTGGCACGATGTTCAACAGCCAGACCGACAAGTCCTATGCGGTGCAAGGCCAAGTCGACAAGCAAACCCAACGCGTCGCCTTCCGTATCGGCGATAGCGATAAGCTCGTCGCTGAAACCGGCATTTATAATCTCACCCAAGAGGAAGCCCCGCTGCTCGTCCACTACGGCACCGAGAAGACCGAAACCTACTTGCTCAAACGTCTGGAAGAACCACAGGCAGACGCCGCAGCCAGTCAGGATTTTTGATCCCAGGCATGGGTGCTTGCACCTCAATCGTTGAAACCCTTGCCCCAGGCAGCGAAGCCCTTCGCTGCCTGGCGGCGTTTTGTCACCCCCCTGCTGAAACTTTCGTACAAGACCGGATCAACGGTCGGTTTTGTGTCGTAACCCTTTGTCGCATGTATCGTTATCATGCGTTGACGTGTGTTTCGATCAATAGTAACGCCCGGATCTACTAGGGTTTTATCTGCATTCACTAGGGCGCAATTTAGATTTACGAGGGTGTGATCTGGATTTGCTTCCCAAATTGTCCCGCAAACTCTGGGGTTGTTGATCTGGGAAAGATGACGCGCGTCTCACACCACGCGCTATTCCCCGCCATCGCCTGCAAGCCACCCCGCAGTATAGCCACTCGCGGATTTACTGTCAATATCGCTTTACAATTTCTTACACAACACCATCGCAGTACATGATAAGTTCGCAGGCCCCACCGGTGGCCGACGCTGCCTGCTAGTCATCTCCGCGGGGCTGATATGGGGCGACCATACCTCTTTCCTCGCACGCGCTTTTTGAAGTTGCGATTTTGCAGTGATAAGAGAATTACAAATCTGGGCCCCAACACAATGATAAGCGCAACTTCAAAACTCGCGCATCGGACTGGTTGAATCTCAAACATCGCTACGTCGAAAGCACCTGCGGCGGATCGGCAAACAAAGCGAGAGCCAATTGGTACGCATACGTCACGCTGCCATTCACCATCTCCACGGCGCGGCATTGCTGGTGAACGCGATTCACAAACCAACCCAGCCACAGTCCACCAATCGTCAGCACAATCAAGAACGAGCGCAGGCTAAAGCGCAACCAACGTCGCCAAGAGCGCGGCTGTGCGTTGGTCATGATGCTTCCTCCTCGGGGGAATAAACAAATGTTGCGGCGATACAACAATCGGCGTCCTCATGGCGAAGCAACAACGGAGCAGTTGGGCAGTTCCTTACGCAAGCGTTCGATTGCGTGGGGTGTAAGTTGTGTGTCAGTGACGACAAGAAGCTCCAGCACCGGGTAGCGAACGAGAGCGTCCACAGCGGCATCCGTGATACGTGTGCGACTTAAAATCAGAATGCTCAATTGCGGAGTACCTACTAATTCCTGAACGACCCTATCACCAATGCTCGTATTGCTGACTTCGAGCGAAGTCAGCGTGGGATGCTGTGCATAGGGAGCGAGGCCCGCATCCGTGAGATGTGTTCCCTCAAGGGAAAGCGCAAACAGATTCGGCAAGCTGGCGAATCGCGCTATTCCTTCGTCACTAAACTTGGTGTTGCGTAACTCGATATACTTCAGTTGAAACATGTTCGCGAGAAATCTACCACAACCGTCGTCAACGTTGGTGCCATTCAGCGTCAACATCTCCAGTTTGGGCAGATCGCACAGCGTTTCCAACGCCCCGATTGAAATTGCACAGTTGTCCAGACGCAACACTTCAAGGTCTTGAAGTCCATCTAATTGTTGAATGCCAGCATCCGTAACTTGCGTGTTCGCAAGAAGCAGATATCGCAATGAAGTGAGTTTAGCCAGGTGCGTACAGCCAGCATCGGTAACAGAGCACCCCGAGAGATCCAGACTTTCCAACCGATTCAGCGCGCGCAGTAATGCCAAATGTTCGTCGCGCACCAAAGGTGAATTCGGTCCACCATATAGCGAGTCACCGCTCAGATTGATTTCCACAACTACATTGAAATAGTCATCGCCTAAGCAGGCGCGCAGCCATTTAGGGCCGGCGAGGTCATCGGTGGCGGAGCCATCGGGGAGTGGATGAGCCAATTGGTAGGCATACGTCACGCTGCCATTACAACTCCGCACCATCTCCACCGCGCGGCGTTGCTGATGCACGCGATTCACAAACCAACCCAGCCACAGTCCACCAATCGTCAGCACAATCAAGAACGACCGCAAACTAAAGCGCAACCAACGTCGCCAAGAGCGCGGCTGTGCGTTGGTCATGACGGATGCTCCTGTTGGGCTTTGCGGTTGCGTTGGTTGTTTAGGTTGACGTGAACGTCGCACTACCCAGCGCCACGAGAACGAGTTGACGTCGCGCAACGCGACCCCCAAGCGTTTCGGCCAATCGCCTGCGAGCTATCTCCGCGGCGCTGTTGCGGGGCGACCATAACTCTTCCCTCGCTCGCGCAGCGGGCTGGTTGAATTTGCTAAGTCGAAAGCACGAGTGGCGAATCGGCAAACGATGCGAGGGCTGCCTTGGTCAGCGCTTCGTCCTGCGCACGCGGCAAAAACAGTCCACGCACGCGACCGCGACGCACGACTCCCTTTTCCAAACGTTCGGGAAACAATTGCCAACGCACGCTCGGCAGGCCAGCTTGTTGTGTGAGTTGCACGGCCGCCAAATCGCTGGGATGAATCAATTCCAAATAACTCACTTGCCAATCGCGCGGGCGAAACAACACGCCGACCGGAGCGCTCGCGCCGGTTTGCCAATCCCCTGTCCACGCGGGCGAGCTTAATTCGCCACTGCTGGAGATCGCCAGCACGTCGCCGACGGGCAACGTGCTTTCCACGCTCGTCAGTGGCTGGCTATCGAGCAAACTGGTCTGCGCGGAGAGGATCAATTCCACGCCGCTGACTTCGCCTGCGTTGAGATAGCGCCAATAAACTTGCGGGCGAACGGTGCGCTCCGGCGTTTGCGCGTAGGTGGCAATCAGATCGACGCCACGTTGATAGCAATCAACCAGCGTCTCCGGCGCATCGTGTTGTGTCGCGCGCGTGATCACTTTAAGCAGACCAACATTGGCTTGCTTGCTGAGCGCTGGTGAGAAGCCGCGCCAGGGATAGAGCACCGCGACTTCACCAGTGATCGCGGGGACGGTAAGCCGGGCAATGGATTCGCTAAGTGACCAGTAAGTTTCCATGATTTAGGAAAGATATTCGCAAGAGGTCAACAAAAAAACCCCGCCATTTGCTGTA
>JBGSHH010000759.1:0-4212 GCA_041752355.1 Pirellulaceae bacterium
GGGCAATCTGCAAGAAGCCATGCGTGACACGATCGAACGGGCGGAAGCGACCGAACCGATCCTCTCGCAACGACTCTACGACACGGCGCGCGAGCTGCGCGATCAACAAATCGAAAAGGCATTGCAAGCTACCGAACGCTCTGTACGACAAGGCTTGCCTGAGGATGCGCAGCAACAGGAAGCGATCGCTGAGGAGGGCCTGAAGCAATTGCGTGAAGGAATCGAGCGCGCGGCGGAAGGAGTGATTGGCGACGAAACCGAAGCGCTGCGTCGAGCGCGCGAAGAGTTGCAAGAGTTGTCGCGCGAACTACGCGAGGAAGCGGAGCGCAATCAACCTTCAGAAGAAGGCTCACAAGGCCAGCCAAATGAGCGCCAGCCTGGACAGCAACCGCAACCCGGCGAAGGACAAACGCGTGAAGGACAAGCGCGCGCAGGACAGCCAGGCGAACGCCAACCCAGGGAAGGTCAACAACCCGGTGTGGGACAGCAACCCGGTGAGGGACGGCAACCCGGTCAGCAACCAGGCCAAGGCCAGCAACCTGATCAAGGACAACAGCCAGGTGAACGCCGACCCATGGAAGGTCAACAACCCGGGGAAGGACAGCCGATGCCAGGCGCGCAACCCGGACAGGGTCAACAGCCAGGTCAGGGTCAACAGCCAGGTCAGGGTCAGCAACCCGGTCAGGGCCGTCAACCAATGGCAGGTCAACAGCCAGGACAGCCATCGCAGGGAAACAATAGTGGCGGCAGCAATGTCGGTGGAGCAACTGGGCCGTTTCAAGACTATGTTCCCAGCGAAGCCGCTCCGCTGACAGGTAAGAACTTCCGCGAGTGGTCCGATCGGTTACGCGACGTTGAAGAAATGGTCGAAGACCCCGAACTGCGCTCGGAAGCCGCCCGCATTCGCGAACGGGCCCGCGGCATGCGAGTCGAAGTCAAACGGCATTCCGCCGAACCCAACTGGGATCTTGTGCAAGATCAATTGCTCAAGCCGCTGGCGGAGTTAGAGGATCGCGTGAGCGAGGAACTGTTGCGACGAACGGCGAAAAAAGCCATCGTCCCGCTGGACCGCGACCCCGTCCCGCCGCAATACTCCGAGAAGACGCGCCGCTACTACGAACGTTTAGGGAGCGGCAAATGATAATCGCGGAGATCATTCTAGGCGCGCGCGAGTGGCTCGGCGGAGCGATCGCTTTGGCGGTTGTCGCACTCTTCATGCTCGGTTGGAACTACGTCCGCGCCGCGCGGAACTTTCGTCTGCGTGCGGTGTGCCTCACACTCAAGGCAATCGCGGTGGTGCTCTTGGCGCTCTGTCTGGTCGATCCGCTTTATGTCGGCGCGCGACCGCAACCGGGGAGCAATCTGTTTCTCGTGCTGGCCGATCAGAGTCGCAGCCTCGAACTCACCAATCCGGGCGAAGTCGCGTCACGCGGCGCTCAAATGCAATCGCGACTTACCGAGAGAGCCGATTGGCTGGCTCGACTCGGGCAAGAGTTTGAGCTGCGCAAGTACACATTCGCCAATACGCTTGAACCAGTGCAAGACTACAGCCAGTTGGCCTTTGAAGGCGAAGCATCGAACCTACAGACGGCAATCACCTCACTCACCGATCGGTATCGCGGCCAACCGATCGCTGGCATCCTCGTGCTGACCGACGGCAACGCGACCGATCTCACCGATCAAGCGGCCAACTGGTCGGAACTGCCGCCGGTCTATCCCGTGGCGCTGGCGAGAGAATCGGCGGCCATCGATCTGGCGTTGGCGCAGGTCGCAGTGAGCCAAACCAATTTTGAAGCTGCACCGGTCACCATCAGCGCCGATATCACTACCCAAGCCTTAGCGGGTAAGAAAGTGATCGTGCGGGTGCTGAGCGAAGATGGGCAGGAAATCGAACGACAAGTGCACGCCGTCGCCACAGCTGGCGAACGCTTGTCACAGCGATTTTTAGTCAAACCTGAGAAAGCTGGCTTGAGCTTCTACCAGGTACAAGCTTCGCTCGAAGGCGAAGTGGAATATCTGCCCGGCGAAGACGCGTCGAAAGAAGCAACGCTGGTGAACAATCGCCGATTGGTCGCGGTCGATCGGGGCGGCGGACCGTTCCGCGTGCTCTATATCTCCGGCATGCCGAACTGGGAGTTCAAATTCCTGCGCCGCGCGCTGAGTAAGGACGACGAAGTCGATCTGATCGGCTTGGTGCGCATCGCCAAGAAGGAGCCGAAATTCAACTTCCTCGCCCGCGATGGCGAACGCACCAATCCATTGTTTCGCGGCTTCGGCAACAAGGACGATGAGCAAGCGGAGCAATACGACGAACCGGTATTGCTGCGTCTGGGAACGGAGGACCAGGACGAACTACGCGGTGGCTTTCCCCAGTCCGCCGAGGAATTGTTTCGCTATCACGCTATCATTCTCGACGACATCGAGGCGGAATTCTTCACCCAGGATCAGCAGTCGCTGTTACAGCAATTCGTCAGTCAACGTGGCGGCGGACTGTTGATGATGGGCGGCAAAGGTTCCTTTGGTGAAGGCGGCTACGCGCGTTCGCCGATCGGCGAAATGCTGCCTGTTTATCTCGATCGTACTTCACCGGTGGCGGCCGGTGCGACGTATCAACTCAAGCTCACGCGCGAAGGTTGGCTGCAACCGTGGATTCGCTTGCGAGCGAATGAGCGCGACGAGGAACAGCGATTGGCCACCATGCCGGCGTTTCGCTCGCTCAATCGGATTGAAGTCATCAAGCCGGGTGCGGAAGTGCTGGCGGAGATGGCAGCGACCGATGGCGCGACGCGGCCGGCGTTGGTCGTGCAGCCCTTTGGACGTGGTCGCACTGCGGCCCTGTTGGTGGGCGACTTGTGGCGTTGGGATTTGCGACGCGAGGAACATACGCAGAGCGACTTGGAAAAGTCGTGGCGGCAAACGGTGCGATGGTTGGTGGCCGATGTGCCGCAACCGGTCGAAGTGGAAACGCGCCGCGCCTCGGGCGCTGGCCTGGCCACCACGGAGATCATCATTCGTGCCCGCGACAAGCAATTCAAATCGCTGGATAACGCGACCGTCGCCGTGACGATTCGCACGCCAGATGATCGGACGCTCGAACTCGTCGCCGAGAGCAGCGAAAGCGCCGCAGGCGAGTATCGCACGTTATTCGCTCCGCGCAGCCCCGGTGCCTATCGCGCCAGCGTGAGCGTCACCGCCCCCGATGGCAGCAGCGTCGGTCAACGCGAAACAGGCTGGACGGTGGAACCGGAAACCGAAGAATTCAAACAACTCGCAGGCAACCAGGCCTTGCTGGAACGGATCGCCAGGGAGAGCGGTGGCCAGGTTCTAACACTCAGCGAGCTGGATCGTTTCGTCGCTAATGTGCCGCAAAAGAAGATTCCAATCGTGGAAACCTGGACCTATCCCTTGTGGCATCAAGGGAGCGTGCTTGCACTGGCGATTGGTTGTTTGGTGGGCGAATGGGGTTTACGTCGTTGGAAAGGCTTGCCATGAGAAAGCTGCTGTTTGCAATCTGCGGTTTGCTCCTGTGCGCGACCCCGACGCTGGCTGCCGAGCATCCACGGGTGATTGTCGTGGTGGGTGCGGCAGGTGCCGAAGAGTATGGCAAGCTCTTTCGTACTTGGGCGGAGCGTTGGCAGGCGGCGGCCAAGCAAGCCCATGCCGAGTGCGTGACCATTGGCCTGGAGAGCGCCGACTCGGCGGACGACCGCGCACGTCTCAACCAAGAACTCCAGCGCTGCGTCGCCGAGCCTGCCGCATCCGTTTGGTTGATCTTCATAGGTCATGGCACGTTTGACGGCAAGACGGCCCGCTTCAACCTGCGCGGTCCCGATATTTCGCCGGCGGAACTCAATGGCCTGCTCAAGCCGATCGAACAACCGATGGCCATTGTGAACTGCGCGTCATGCAGCGGCCCGTTTCTTACCGAACTTTCGGCGCCAGACCGAGTGATCATCACCGCCACCAAGAGCGGCAGCGAACACAACTTCGCGCGCCTGGGGGACTATCTTTCCGCCGCCATCACCGATCCCGCCGCCGATCTCGACAAAGACGAACAAACGTCGCTGCTGGAAGCTTATCTCCTGGCCGCCAATCGCTTGCGGGAGTTCTACGTCAGCGAAGCGAGACTCGCGACCGAGCATCAGCTGCTGGATGACAATTGCGATCGCTTGGTGACGACGGCGTAATGGTTCCAGGGCTTTCGTCCCACCA
>JBGSHH010000760.1:0-8425 GCA_041752355.1 Pirellulaceae bacterium
CTACATTACCGACGATGCCGGCTACACGCACATCATTGAACCGGGAGAGAAACTGACGGAAGTTAACCGGAATTACATTGAAAACATTCACCTTGCAGGTCAGGGTGGCAATCCGTGCAAGCAAGAGTCGTTTTACACATCGCCCTTCTTCGAAGGTCGGGCGATGTACCTGCGCGGCGAAGAATACCTCTATTGCATCCGCGAGGACTGAATGAAGCTCACCTTGAATACGCGGCTCGTCGTGCTCGCCATTGCTTGCACGATCTGCGCTGCGGCCAGCGCCGCACCGCCCGAGACTATCGGCTGGCGCGGCGGTGTCAGCGGCCAATATCCCTTGGCCGATCCCGTCACATCATGGTCGGCGGACCAAAACATCCTCTGGAAAACGGAGGTCGGCAAGGGCAATTCCACTCCCATCGTCGTCGGCAGTCGCGTGTTTCTGACATCCGAGCCGGATGTGCTGATCTGTGTGGATGCCCAGTCCGGTCGCGAGCTGTGGCGTCGGGCTCATCGGCTGGAGGACATCTCACCCGAAGCAGCCGATAAAGGAGGGCGGCACAGCAACCAATACGGCGATGCGACACCGACTCCGGTCAGCGATGGCAAGTGGATCTGGACATTCTTCGGAACTGGCGTCGTCTCATGCCACGATTTGAAGGGTGAGTGCCGTTGGAAGAACTGGTACGACCTGCGACGGACAACGCCCAACGGCAGAACATCGTCGCCGGTCCTGGTTGGTAAACGCTTGCTGGTCCATTTCGGTTCGCTGGCCTGCCTCGACGCGGCAACGGGAAAATTGGAGTGGGAGAATCAACAGGCCCGGGCCACCTATGGCACGCCGGCCGCAGTCCGAATCGGCGACGTGGATTTGGTCGTAACCCCCAAGGGCAATGTGGTGCGTGTTGCGGACGGAAAGACGTTGGCTTCGGACCTCGGAAATTGCATGTACACTAGCCCGGTTGTCGATGGCCGTAATGTCTATTTCCTGGACGGGTTAATGAGCGCGGTACGCCTACCGGAGACCGTGGAAGAACCCTTCGAGTTCAAGGAGCTGTGGGCGGGCGACCTGGAAGGAGAATTCTTCGCTTCGCCATTGGTCAACGAGGGCCGGATTCATCTCGTCGACAAAGCCGCAATGTACTATGTGATTGATAGTGCTACCGGCAAAACCATCCGGAGCCGAGTGCTTGAACTTGCCGCGGCCCAGCCAGACAGTAAGGCCAGTGTCTATTCAAGTCCCTGCCTCGCAGGCAAGCGCCTTTTCATAAGTGATGATTCCGGACAAACGATCGTTCAGGAGACTTCAGACGAGGACGCAGCGATCAGCAAGAACGCGCTGCCAAGCGGTTCGGGCGGTACCCCGGCGTTCAGCGGCAAACGAATGTTTACCCGTGGCGGAGAGTTTCTATATTGCGTGACAGTCCCACCGAAGGAATGAATCCCGTCCTCGACCTACGTCGAAACCGGACTTGTCCGGTTTCAACAATTCCGCCTCAGTTAACCATCAATCATCCGTGTCCCACAGAAACAGCATGCCGCGCTCATTATAAATGCTGTACTCGCGCGACGCCCGATTCAACGCCATGATCAACGCCACGATGCCGTCGATCCGCTCGATGCTCTTCTTGCTCCGTTTCCAGTTATCGGCGGCGTCCGTTTCGATGGAGACGTTGCCAGCCATCCAACGCAGCACCGGATGACCACCGTGCGATAGTCGCCCCGCCAGGATCACCTCTTCCAGCATGTTGGTGGGCCAGTTCATGGAAGCATAGCCCTGGCCGAAGGCGACTACCTCAAAGCCGTCGTCGTTCAATTGGGTGGCCAACCGTGTCGCGTTCCAGCGGTCGATGGGGATCTCTTCGATGTGATAGGTCTTGCCTAGTTCGTTGATCTTCTTGCGGATGCGCTCGTAATCGATCACTTCCCCAGGCGTGGACTCGATGTGGCCGTCACGAATCCATTGGGGATACGCTACGTCGCACGCGTCAACGAATAGCTCGCCGAGAACGACGCAAGTTGCACTACTTTTCACGGTGTTTCGTATGTCCGACAATTTTGCAAATCGACTGCACGACCTGCACAACCGATGTCCCATTTCGAAAACCGTTCCCGAGGCCTCCTCTAGCAACCGTCTCATTAACTCGCACGGGAGACTTGCCGCGGATGCGCTGCTGGTAAACAACGTGTCGATGCGTTAACCTCCGGAAAGATATTATTGGAGGGTGGGCTTCTTTAACCGCCGCAGATGCGGCCAGGAGATGATGAGATGAGCCAAAAAATTGCGTTGGTTGCAGCCGTGTTCGGTCTGGTGTTAATGGGTGTCAGCGCGCGAACCGAGGAAAAGGTGAAGCCCGAGGTCACCGAAGGTTATATCCACTCTGTGGACGCAGAGACGAATAGTTTTGTGCTCGGTGGCAAGAACGAGAGCCAGACGACTTTCAAGGTTCTGGTCAAGGCCGAGGGGAAGAAGGAGCCTGCCCACATCCTCCTCGATGGCAAGAAGGCGTCATTTGCCGACGCCATTCAGCCGAAACGGAAGGCGAGCGTAACCTACGTCAAAGTCGCCAAGGATGACTTATGGGTATGGAAGGTGGAGGTTGCCTCCCCAACGAAGTAAACGACGCGCTCTGCACAACCTACGTCGAATTTCGAAGTCCATTTTTCAGGCCACCCTCTAGCAACCGGCTCATTAACTCGCGTGGGAGTGTTAACTCGAGAGCGCGAGAGTTTTTGCCTAGCGGGGTGTAAAAACGGTCCGTGGTGACGGCGCAGGCGAAAGCGCGCGAAAACGGAGAGAGCGCTCACCCGGCAAGAGACGCATCGCAAGTCATTGCCAGCAAAGCGGATAAACAAAAACAGCCGGGAGACTAGCTCTCGGCTGTTCTGTGTTAACTCGGGTGGCGTCGGAGTTCGACGCCGAATTGAAAGGGGTCCCTCTAGCAACACATTTTCTAAAAGTCGCGCTTTTTGCGCGCCTTGGAGCGGTGTGAGACTCAGGTGTGTTTCCCGCAGATTGCCCAGATTGTTGATCTGGAGGCCCATCCGGGGTGCAAAAATGAAGGCATCTTCATTTCTGGCAACCACTTACGTAGGTTCGGCGCGAAGTTGGGGAAGGCGTTACAACAGCTAGTCACCATTGTGACTCCGAGCACGTTCCTGCGCTGGATTCGGGAAGCGAAAAAGAATGCTCCACCCGCCAAGCGTGGTCGCAAACGGACCCCGGAAGAGATCCGCAAACTGATCATCAGGATGGCCAAGGAGAATGGCTGGGGCTATGCGCGTATCGCTGGCGAACTCCGCAAGCTCCGCATCACTTCCGTCCATCGATCCACGATTCGCAACATCCTCAAGGAAACGGGTCACGAGCCGGGTCCTCGACGTGGTGAAGGCACCTGGGACGAGTTCCTCAAGCAGCACGCCGCCAGTCTCTGGCAGTGCGACTTCTTCAGTCAGAAGGTGTTGACCCTGAAGGGCATACGGCAAGTCTTCGCGATTGCGTTCATTCATGTGGAATCACGGCGCGTCATTATCTCGCCCGCGACTGAGCACCCGGATGAAGCATGGGTCGTCGCGCAAGCCGAAGCCTTTGTCGAGCAGGCCCGCGCCAGTGACCTGCGGGTGGCCTACGTGGTGCATGATCGCGATACCAAGTTCACGAAGTCGTTCGACGCAGCGCTCAAGCGCAAACGGACGCGCACGGTAAAGATCGCCCACTGCGCTCCCGATATGCAAGCTTACGTGGAGCGCTTCATTCAAACCTTGCGCAACGAACTGCTCGATCACTTCGTGATCTTTGGGAGCCAGCATCTTGATGCGTTGATGCGCGAGTATCTGCCGTATTATCACGCGCACCGTCCGCATCAGGGTGTGGGGAACGAACTGTTGGTAAAGCCCAAACGCAAACGGGGCCGACCACCCAAGGAGGAGGAAGTGGTGCGCTTCTCGCTGAAGGAGATCAAATGCGAGCAGCGGTTAGGTGGTTTGCTGAAAAGTTATAGTCGGAAGGCGGCGTGAAGCTTCGGTCTTGCCGAGCGACCTAACAGCAATCCGAGTTCGCTGCTGCGCGCTCAACGGAAATCGCGGTGTTTCGTCGGTCAGTTCGCCGAGAAAGTCGCCGCCAAGCTGAGTCAGTTCGGCTGAGGCGATTGTTGCTAAAACCAAATTATCAAAGATCTAACCGTCGTTTCTCTCTTTGCACCATACGGGGTAGGCCACGGGTCCAGAGGCAGACGCACTCTCTTGTTTCCTCTAGTTTGCTAATTCAACAAGCTGGCGAACCGTTTCCTGGCTTACCTTAGACGTTCGCTGCAAGAGTAGAATAACCTGGGATTGACGCCACAACTCACTCAACATAGTAGGGTGGATCGCCATTTGCTTTTCGATAGTTGCTAGGTCATCTGGATTCATGGGGCGGTTGTACATCTCCCACACCACGGCCATAATTTGACCATCAACCATGTCGATTACACATTGGCCCACCTTGGTCACGGCATCTGCTGTAGGCTCTTTGCACACGTCGAGTGCTAACATGGCTGCACCTACAGAATCCATTGCAGGCTTCCGAAAGATGGAGCAACCTTCGTCACCAAACTCTAGCAATTCACATTGCTCTTGAAGTTCAGCCAGTTGCCTGTGGTCGATGCCTGAAAGTGTGGAACACTTCCACACTTCATCAACAACCATTCGGAGTACCCTAACCTCATTGAGACCCACGAAGGTCGCCAAGGCATGATACCAGGGAAATAGTCGCTCACAACACCAAGCAGCAAAGGCAATGCGGTGCGTCTCTACGAAAGGCTCCAGGGCTACCCGAAGTTGCTTCTTGTAGGCACTCAGTTGCAAGAGGTTGTCTGAACCGTGCATAGGTAGCTCACTCAATGGCCCCACCAATGTTCCCAACGGGTCCTTCACACTCTGGACAAGGGATGTTGGTCTGGTTTCGTCCTCGTGAAATCCCCCAGCGTTCAACACGAGCACCAGGAGGTAGGCTTTCGATAATGTTGATCTCGGCATGATTCGTTCCCCTCATTGGAACGACTTCAATGCCAAGTTCTCTCAATCTGGCAATCTGTTCTCTGGTGAGACCTGCTGATGTGTTTGCAGCACCGTAGACTCGGCGAGTACCATCTGCCAACCGAACTTCGGCAATGGCAACGGTCTGGTTCTTGAGTTTGATGGGATGAGCGAGGGAGTGAATGCCTTGGGATGAAGACCTCAATGCCCCTGCTGGTTGAAGTGTACGGTTAATTGACGTTGGTGGAACAACACTTTGCCCTCCTGGCGTCGGCGTCGGTGGAACTGGCGATTCCGGTGGCTTGCCGGGATTGCCTCCTGTTGGGGTTACATCGCCTGCCGAGGAACCGCCGGAACTAGGCGCGTTGCTTCCCGATCCAACCCCCACAGGCTCGGGTTCGGGTATCTTCTTGCTAATGCCTGACCCCAGCGAGTCGCCGGGCCCAGGTGTGGTGCTGGCGGATGGCCCTTTGACTTCGACGAGCGGTCCAGACGGGTGTGAATAAGTATCAAACGATCTGGTTGACAGCCCATCCTCGCAAATCTCATCCAACGATGATTTCACTGCATTGTCAAGCCCTCCTGCCGCACCCTTCGCGATGCTGTCCGCATTTCGAGTGAGTAAGCGGCGGAACGTGGCTCGACCAACTGAACGGAGGATAATCGCTCCATCGAAAATTTCAACTACTAGGAATTCAGGATAATCGTTTTGCATACCATGCGAAACAATGCCGTCCTCGCCCAAATTCAGACGAAAACGCCTTAAAGCGCTCTCGCCCGCACTCCCCAACACGGAAGAAAACAGGCTGTGGTTGGCGGAACTGTCAGCGCCCGTCCCATTCCGTCGGCTTAACTTTGGCGCGAAGTCGATTGACGTTCCGGAGACTTCGATCTTGTCATATCCTTTCGCCTCGAATTCTGCCCTTAGGTCAGCGATTTGTTTCTGGAGTTCCGTGCGCACTTCGATTCGCTTTTTCGCGGCATCGTATTCTCTAGCAATAGCTCTCCTCCATTGCGAGGTAGTGGCGTACCAGCGATCTTTACCACATGCCACTATTTCTTGGTCAGTTCTTTGGGTATAGCGACGTGCGCCCTGAGGTAAACCATTTAGAACATAGTTCTCCACAAAAGAGTCGTAGGTCGTTTGCTGCCATCCATCGACAGCATCGAGCTCAAGTTGTAATTCGTTGATGCGATTCACTAGTCTCAGGGCGTCAATGACATCTTCCTTGGTCCCGTTCCGAGCTTCAAAATCTCCATTCGAGAGACGTTCCTGAAAGACGTCTTCCCTCCATTTCAGGCCCGAGGGATCGCCATACATCGTCACTGCATTGCCCACATACCTCGCCAGATTCGGATCCATTCCTCCAAACCCAATCGGATCCTCGCTCAGCCATTGCCCAACCGTCGGGTCGTACCAACGATTCAAGTTGTATTGCAACTCGCTGGCTTCGTCCCAGGGGCGGCCGGTGAAGCCGAAGAGGTGATCGATGGCGGAGTTGGTTTCGCTCACCAGGTTGCCGAAGCTGTCATAGACGCGATGGTTGGCAATGCTGGTGGTGTCGGTGCCGGGGTCGTACTCCGCCAAGTCGCGGGCGGTGCCGAGATGATCGGTGAGGGGCCAGAGGACATCGCCAGCACTCGCCAGCGACGTAACTTGCTCATCGGCCAGGATTTGATCGACCGCCGGACCCCAGAGATAGCGCTGCGTCAGATCGGTATCACTCGCGCCGTCGAACTCCAGCACGATCTGCGTGCCATCGTAGGCGAAGAAGCGCTCGCTATCGATATCCGTGTCGCCATCGGCATCCACCTCGCTGCGGACCCAGCGATTGAAGACATCGTAACTTTGCGTGACGGAGTTGGTTACCGCCCCCAGCGCGTCCTTGTACGTCACCTTAGTGAGGCGGTTGCGATAATCCCACTCGTATTCGACCCGCTCGCCGGTGGCGATGGTTTCCTTGGCGGTGCGGTTCCCTTCATCATCGTATTCGTAGTTGTAGGTGCCGTCCGAGACGAGGCGGTTATTGGGATCGATGTCGTAGCCCGAAATGATGCGGTTGCCGTTGTCATCGTAGACATAAGTTTCATCGGAGATTCCCGTGTGATCCGCGCTCGTCAACTGGCCGGCGTCATCATGGGTGTACTCGCTCAGACCGTCCAGCAAGGAGTCGATAGAGGTGATGCGACTGGCGGCATCGTAGGTGTAATCGTAGCCTGCGAGGTTCGTCATGTCCTGGGCATGAGCAATGTTCGTCAAGCGATGCGTATCGTCGTAACTGAAAGAAGTTGAGGCCACAAACTCCGACGTGTTCAAACTGGCATAGCGCTCGATCAATTCGAATTGACCTAGCGCGTTGTAGCCAAAATCGACCCGCTTGTCGGCCACCACATTGCCGCCGGACTGATCTTCCTGGGTGACACTGGTCAGCCGCTGGAGATTGTCGAAGCTGTAGGTATTGAGGAAGTCGTCGTTCGCGCCGATGTCGGCGGCGAGCGACGTGCGACTGCCCAGCTTGTTGAAACCTTGGTCGAGCGTGATTGTGGGCGTCAGCCCGGCAATATCAGCCTCGCTGCTCGTCAATCGTCCCAAGTAATCATAATCATACTCGTAGGCGGCCGAAGGGTCGGCGGCGGACACGAGTTGACTGGCTGTGTCGAATTCGAAGGACATGGTACGAATCGTCGAGCCGCCACTCTTCCACAGTTCGTTGGTACGTCGGTAGAGATTGTCATAGTCGTATTGCGTCACCCGTCCCAGACGGTCGGTCTTTTGAATGAGATTGCCAACGGCGTCGTATTCGAATGTGCGCGCGTCGTTTAACTCGTTGGTTTCGCTGGTGACACGATCCAGGTCGTCATAGTCCCAAGTCGTCGTGTTAGCTTCCGGATCGGTCAGAGTAAGTGTGTTCCCCACATCGTCGTAAGTGTAGGAGGTCACCTCACTATTGGGGTTGGTGACGCTGGTTTGGCGATACAGGTTGTCGTAGTCATAAGTGGTGGTTTGGCTCAGTCGATCCGCCGTCGTCAACACATTGCCCACCGGATCATAGGTGAATTCAGTCCATGGAGCGAGTTGCGCGCCTCCGCCATCGGGATCCGGCAAAGTGACCTTGGTAGTTCGTCCCAAGTAGTCATAGTCATAGGTTGTCACCCGCGTCAGGGGATCGGTCACCGTCTTCAGTTGACTGGCATCATCGTAGGCATAGGCTGTAACCGGACTCGTTAATGGGCCCGCGTCATCGGGATCGGCCTCGGTGATGGTCGTCAGCCGATGCAAATGGTCGTAGTCGTAGCTGGTAACGTTTTCGAGCGGATCGGTGATGCTGATCAGGTTGCTGGCATCGTCGTAGGCGTACGTCGTGACCGGACTGGTTAGCGCGCCCGCGCCGTCGGGATCGGGCAGAGTCAC
>JBGSHH010000761.1:0-4237 GCA_041752355.1 Pirellulaceae bacterium
GCCGAACACCATTGAGATCGAGACTGGCAATCACTTCCTCGACCGCCGCATGTTCCGATTGCAGCATACTGCGAATGGCGACTTCGATTTCCTCCGACAATTTCTGTTGGATCTTTTCACTGTCCTTTCGATTCTGTTCGCTCAATGTGAACGTAAGTGGGAACCGCCTGTTCCGTAGATCTACGGGTAAATCTTCCGGCTGACCCTTGTCTTTATTCATGACAAGGATCACCCGGTCCCAGCCGATCGTGCCAGCCGCGTATCCGAGTTCGGTCATGACGTTTGGATTCGAGATCAACTTGAGTTTTGTTCGTTCCGGATTCTGCAGCGTCGATTGACCAATGAAGCTGACGTCGGCGATAAAAATGCCGCACTCTCGAATCTTGCCATAAATCGTGCCTGCGATTTCGGGCGTACCGCTCACATCCTTTGTGTCATGATCAATGCGAGGCGAGTCTTCGAGCGCCGCATCTAAGCGCAGCCGTTGAATAGCGCTGCCAGTCGCGCCGTGGATGATGTCGCGACCCAGCTTGCGCGGCAGATCACTTTGCCAGGAATAGAACACGGTAAATTCAGTCATCAATAATACCTCGCGGCAAGTCTCCTGCATCAGCAAGAGGGCAGGTCTGAACTCAGTCCACCAGATCCCATGACCTAGCACGAGCAACGATGGGATCGAACGGATGCACGCCAGTTATCTCCATTGGACAATTCACCATTGATCAGCTATTTGAGCTAACCATCGAATGTTCGGGTGAATTCACCTTTCGCGTTGACGGTGATCGTCCCGACCACCGACTTGCTCTCGATAGTCACGAATCCAAAGCGATGGAACACCAGGTGGTCGATCTGGGCAAACTCTCCATCGCGCTCCAGCCGCAGATCGTTGAACACGAACACTTCGGGAGAATCGCCAAAAGCTCGACGCAAGTAAAACGCCATTTGCTTTTCCGCTTCGTAGCCGGACTTTCCAAATCGGTCAGTGGGCGATGCAGTGGTTTTGTCTTTCAGAATCACGCTGTCGCCTCGTGTTGAGAGTTTCCCGATGACCGCTACCATACTGTAGCGGGGTGAAGTCGCCTCGATCAATCCGGTTTGTCAAAATCTTCCCATACAAGATGAGCACGGATTCATTTTGACCAAACTTGTCCGCGACCAGCGATAGCCTCTGCTCACATGTGCGAAACCTTTGAAGAGCATTTCTGACTTGAGGTGACCGAAATGGCTGGACCAATCACCGCTTACAGAAGAGAGCGAGCCGAAATAGAGGCCGCATGGCAGGCGGAATGCCTTCAGAATGGCTGGCCAGGCGAATTTGAATCGCCGGTGTTCAAGGCGTACTGGGATGCTCAGATTCAGTATGATCAGCGATTGCACCAGCTTGATGCTCGACATTTCAAGATGCCAGAAAAGGCGAGATACGCAACTTCACGGCTGGAACTTTGGGCCTACATCACGAAAGTGAGTCTGGTTGTGTTGTGGGTGTTCCGCTCGACGAACCGATCCACAAGTCGCTACCAAGACCCAGCGCTGGTTGACGCTTTAAGCGCACTCCATTCCCTGCAGATTCCCTGGGCCGACGCACCGCCATATCCCGACCTGACATTTCATGAGGTCGAGGACAAACTCCGCAGTATTGCCAATCGATTAGAAAAAGACGATTTGGAAGCGGAGGATGAAGCGGATAAGAGCAAGAAAACCATCGAAAACATTGCCGATCCTAAGGTACGTGAGTACGTCAAAGAATTGCAGAAACTAATGAAGGAGCACGGCAAGATTCCATGGGGAAAGAAGCGGGAAATTGCACGTCGTCTTTGCAAAAAGAACATTCGCGCCGCTAATAGCCTGGAGCGGTCAGGGCGTGAATGGAAACATTTAATTGATCGTTCTGAATAGCGGATCATCCGCTTTGATCCGCTTTCTCCGCTAATTCACGGCCATAATCCCGCATCGTGAGGTCGATCACTCACAGTTGCGAGGAGTCTTATGGCCAATTTCTTTACTACGCGCCAAGTTGCCGACCGCTATGGCATCGAAGTCTGGCGCGTTCGCCGTCTCTTTGAAGATGGCACTCTAACGGAACCCGGCAAGTTCGGTGGGAAGCGGGCGATCCCTGAATCGCTCTTACCTGCAATTGAGGCTGGCCTGCGCGCCCGCGGTTGGATTTCCGACGTGGAGGCAGTTCCGCAATGAGCACGCCCATTTCAATACCAACCGGTCCCATTAGTGAGTTGGCGGCGCTCCTGGCCACTGGCATACTCCGCCTGCAAGCCCGCGCCGCGCTCAATTCCGCCCAATCCCCGGAATCCGTCGCAGCGAGCCTTGAGGTTCTGCCGCCCGCACCGCTCTCTGTCACTGCCTCACGAGTTAACGGGGCAGAGATTTCAACTCAAACAAGGAGCGATGCATGAATCTGGCAAAAGAACTGGCCGCGCTCGAACGGATGACCGCGACGCAGCTTCGCACACGATTCGCCGAGGTGTTCGGCGAGACGACCAACAACAACAGCAAAACGTGGCTGGTGCGGCGGATCGCCTGGCGCCTGCAATGCAACGCCAACGGCGGACTTTCCGAACGAGCGCTGGCCCGCGCCAACGAACTAGCCAACGACGCCGACCTCCGCGTCACCGCCCCCAAGGCCAAGCCCGCGCCCGCGACGCCACAGTCGGCAACCCACGCGACGACGTTGCCATTCACGGGCGATAGTCGTGTGCCAATTCCCGGTACGGTGATCACGCGCGAGTACAAGGGGAAGATGTTGCGGGTGACGGTGCTCGCCACGGGTTTTGAATTTGAAGGCGAGGTCTTTAAGTCGCTGTCGGCGGTAGCGAAGCACATTACTGGTTCGCATTGCAGTGGCCACCTGTTCTTTCGATTGAATGGAAAGGCAGGTGCGAAATGACGAAGCCGAGAATACTCTGTGCCAGCTATCCGCGTAAGAGCACGTCAGAGGGACTGGAAAAGGACTTTAATTCGATTGATGCCCAGCAAGAGATCATTCGCAACTACATTCGGTCTCAGTTGCATCAAGGCTGGGAATACGTACCCACCGATTACTCGGACGGAGGCTTTACCGGTGGCAATATGGAGCGTCCGGGACTGCAGCGTTTGATCGCTGACATCAAGGCCCGGAAGGTTGATGTGGTGGTTGTCTACAAAGTCGATCGATTGAGCCGCTCGCTCCTCGACTTCACGCGATTGATGGAGTTGTTCCTCGAATACAACGTATCGTTCGTCGCGGTTAGTCAGCAGATCGATACCAGCACCTCCATGGGTCGGCTGATGCTTCACGTTTTGATGAGTTTCGCGCAATTTGAACGCGAACTGATTAGCGAGCGCACGCGCGACAAAATGGCCGCCGCTCGTCGCAAGGGGAAATGGCTCGGCGGTCGGCCGGTGTTGGGTTACGACAAAGACGTCACCACCAAGAAGCTCGTGGTGAATGAGATTGAAGCGGCGCAAGTGCGCACGATCTTCGATCTATACGTCGAACACGGTTCCATATTGCCAGTCGTGCAGGAGCTAGTGCGACGCGGCTGGCGTAACAAGTCCTACACCACCAAGCGTGGCGAAGTGCAACTTGGCAAACCGTTCAGCAAGACCAACGTCCACTACATCCTTACAAATGTCACCTATCGCGGCCAAGTCACCTACAAGAAAGAAGTCCACGCTGGCGAGCAACCGGCGATCATCGATCCCGCCACATGGCAGAAGGTGCAATCGCTGCTGCAACGCAATGGACGCACTGGAGGTGCCGCTGCCAGGAACAAACACGGCGCGTTGCTGAAAGGCCTGTTGTTTTGCAAACACTGCGCCTGCGCCATGTCGCCGTCGCACACTTCCAAGGGAAACAGGAGATACTTCTACTATCTGTGCCAGCAGGCCCAAAAACATGGCTGGGATATCTGCCCTGCACCGTCGATTCCGGCTCACGAGATCGATCAGTTCAGCGTCAACCAGATCCGGCAGATTGCACAGAACCCTGCTCTGATTCGCGAGACATTGCAGCAGATCAACGCCCAGCGCCACGAGGCCTCGGCAACGTTCGAAGCGGAATTGCTCGGCTTGGAACGCGATCTGGCCCATTGGCATCGTGAGCTTTTCGATGTTTCGCAGTCGCTCGCCGGCCCACACACCGTGGCTCGTCTTGCCGACCTGCAGGAACGTATCGCGGCCACCGAACGTCGTCGCATTGAAGTGCGTGATCAGCTTGCCGCCACGCACTGCGATCCACTCG
>JBGSHH010000762.1:0-2277 GCA_041752355.1 Pirellulaceae bacterium
ATCGTCATTCCGGCGGGCGCGAACAAGACAGTCTTCATTCTCGCGCCGCTGCTGACGTTCGTGCTCGCCTTTATCGGTTGGGCAGTCGTGCCGTGGGGGCCGGATATCGTCATCGCCGATCTCAATGTCGGCATTCTCTATCTTTTCGCGATCCGCTCGCTTGGCGTGTACGGCATCATCATGGGCGGATGGGCTTCAAACTCGAAGTACCCGTTCCTGGGCGGTCTGCGTTCGGCGGCGCAGATGGTGAGTTATGAAGTCTCGATTGGCTTCATCCTGATCACGGTGCTCTTGCTCGTCGGATCGCTCAACCTGACGACGATCGTGAACAACCAGGCCGGTGGCATTTGGATGTGGCACGGCTTCCGCCTGTTCAACTTCTCGGAATTCCCGAACAACATACTGGTCGGCGTCGTGATGATCGTCATGCTCGGCATGTTCTTCATCTCGGCGCTCGCTGAGACCAACCGTCCGCCGTTCGATCTCCCTGAAGCTGAGTCCGAACTGGTGGCGGGTTACCAGGTCGAATACTCGTCGACGCCGTATCTGCTCTTCATGATCGGCGAGTACCTCAACATCGTCATGATGTGCGCCATGACGACGCTCCTGTTTCTCGGTGGCTGGCACTTGCCGTGGGGATCAGTGGAGAGCCTTGGGCTCAACCCGTTCTTCACGGGCCTGGTCGCGATGCTCGTCTTCTACGTGAAGATCTGGATGATGTTCTTCATGTTCGCGATGGTGAAGGCCATTGTGCCGCGCTACCGCTACGATCAGCTGATGCGTCTGGGCTGGAAGATTTTCCTGCCGACGTCGCTCGTCGCTGTTGTCGTCATTGGCTATTACGTCGCGTTCCTCGCGCCGGCCGCCACAAGCACCGTCGCTGGAGGATAAGAGATGTCCCGCATTCTCCAGGCCGCCAAAGGCGCTTTGATGCTCGACATGATCGGGGGCTTTGCCCTCGGCATGAAGTATTTCTTCAAGCGCAAAGCGACAGTGAACTACCCGTTCGAGAAGGGGCCGCTCTCACCGCGCTTTCGCGGTGAGCACGCGCTTCGCCGCTACGCCAACGGTGAAGAGCGCTGCATCGCCTGCAAGCTTTGCGAGGCGATCTGCCCAGCGCAGGCCATCACCATTGAAGCTGAGCCGCGCGAAGATGGCAGCCGCCGCACCACGCGCTACGACATCGATATGGTGAAGTGCATCTATTGCGGCTTCTGCCAGGAAGCGTGCCCGGTTGATGCGATCGTCGAAGGTCCGAACTTCGAGTTCGCGACCGAGACACGCGAAGAACTTTACTATGACAAGGAGCGTCTGCTCGCGAACGGCGATCGCTGGGAGCGGGAGATTGCGAAGAATTTGGAGCTGGACGCGCCTTACCGATAGGGCGGGTCTTTTCTCGGGGGCAGTTCGGCAAGACGCCGGACGCCGTTTTGAAATGGGAGAGCGTAACGGATGTTGGCGTCGATCGCCTTCTACGTCTTGAGCGTGACCGCGGTGTTGTCCGCGTTCGCGGTCATTTCCGCGCGCAATCCTGTGCACTCGGTGCTATTCCTGATCCTGACGTTCTTCACGTCTGCCGGGTTGTTTGTGCTGCTGGGCGCTGAATTTTTGGCGATGCTGCTGGTGGTCGTCTATGTCGGCGCCGTCGCGGTGCTGTTCTTGTTCGTCGTCATGATGCTCGACGTCGATTTTGCGGAGTTGAAGAAGGGCTTCCTCTCCTACATGCCGATCGGCCTCATCATTGCGGCGGCACTTATGGCCGAGCTTGTGCTTGTGGGCAGCGCTGCCATGTCCGCCCAGGGTGCGCCAATCGCTCTTGCGCCTGCACAACCATCGGAAGTCACCAACGCCGAGGCTATCGGCCAGGTGCTCTACACCGAGTACCTGCTGGTCTTCCAAATGGCGGGCTTGGTGCTCTTCGTCGCCATGATCGGCGCGATTGTGCTGACGCTGCGCCATCGGCCCGGCGTCAAGAAACAAGATATCGCCGCACAGGTCGGTCGCAAGCGCTCCGATGGGGTTGAGCTTAAGGACATTCGTCCTGGGCAGGGGCTCGGCTAATGGAAATTACACTCGCCCACTACCTGTTCGTTGCCGGTGCGCTTTTCACCATCGGCTGCTTTGGCATTTTTGCGAACGCCAAGAACGTCATCATTATTCTGATGTCGATCGAGCTTATTTTGCTGGCGGTGAATATCAATTTTGTGGCGTTTGCAGCGCATCTTGGCCAGGTGCATGGGCAGATTTTTGCCATGTTCGTGCTGACGGTGGCGGCGG
>JBGSHH010000763.1:0-4548 GCA_041752355.1 Pirellulaceae bacterium
GCGGCATCCTCGGGATCGAGATCGCCCAGCACGTCCGCTTGCTCGTCGCTGGGAAGCATGTCCAAGATCGCAGAGGCGGCCGCTCGCTCCAGATTCTCGATCAACTCAACCACCTGCACGTCGGGCAGGCGTTCGAGTAAATCTGCGGCATGATCAGGTGCCAAAAGCGTCAGCAATTCCGACTGCTGTTCCTCGGCCAACAGCGAAAACGTGTGCGCCAATTCGCCGCTGGGCAGGCTATCGAGAAATGCCTCCAATTCGGCTGGCTCCCGCCGATCGACAAGTTCGCGAAGTCGCTTCCACGGCTGAAACTGTTCGGTCATCATGTTGTGCTCTGGGGTGTGAGGCTCTTCAGGTCTGCATCTTAGCAAGGGAAGCGCGCCCAACGCGGGAGAACGCCGCTTCGCTGGTTCGAGTCGTCAAAACTACCCCAGTCCCGGATTTGACTACCGCCACCCATGCGGGTAGCATGATACTCCATTCCTAATCCTTTTCGCGTTGTTGGATGGCTGTCCAATGAAGCCGTCGAAACTCGTCTCCGCAGAGCAAACGCCGCCCATCATTGCGGAGGTTTGCGCTCGATTTGAAGCGGCCTGGCAGTCGAGCCAGCGTCCTTGCCTGGCGTCGTTCTTGGCCAACATGCTTCCGGCCGATCGCGAGCTGTTACTGCCAAGGCTGCTCTGCATCGATATTAGCTATCGACAGCGCGCAGGAACAGCCAACGCTGGAAGACTACCAATCGCAGTTGCCCGATCTGTGCGACGAGATTCAAAAGTACTTCTCTGGTGACGAGGAATCGGTGGGCGTTGGCGCTGGATCATCCGTGGCGACGCCAGCGGGTTCCACGATCTACTTTGAGAGTAGCGTGCGCGAAGACGAAGCGAGTTCCGGCAAGGAACGAAAACTGCCGGTCGTGCGTGAGATTGGGCGCTATCAGTTGCAAGAATTGTTGGCGCAAGGAGGATTCGCCAGTGTTTGGCGCGGTTACGATCCGGTCCTGCGTCGCGATGTGGCCATCAAAGTGCCGCGCACCGACAAGAGTGTATCGCCAGACATCGCCAGCGACTTCCTGGCGGAAGCGCGTCGAATTGCCGATTTGAATCTTGCGGGTGTTGTGCCGGTTTACGACTTAGTCGAAGAAGACGATGGGCAGATACTGATCGTCAGCAAGTTGATGGAAGGGGGCACGCTCGCGACGCGGATGCGAAGGTCGCGCCTCGATCCGCGCCAAGCCTGCGAATGGATTGCGACGATCGCCGAAACGTTGCATGCCGCGCATTTAAAGAATGTCGTGCATCGCGATATCAAACCGGCGAACATCCTGCTCGATGCAGGCGGCGTGCCATTCGTGGCCGACTTTGGCCTCGCGACAACGGAACTCGAACAGCGCAGCGAGTCAGGCGGAGTCGTCGGCACGTTCTCGTATATGTCGCCGGAGCAAGCGCGCGGCGATGCCCATCTCGTCGATGGTCGTACCGACATTTACGGTTTGGGCATGGTGTTGTATGAGATGCTCACGGGCCGCGTTGGCTTCCTGGGAACGAGTTCCGCCGCTGTAGTGGAACAAATCCTGAAGCGCGAACCTCGGCCCCTCCGCTCCATCGATGCTTCGATTCCTCCTGCGCTGGAGCGAATTTGCTTGAAATGTTTGGCCAAGAACATTCCCGATCGCTACACCACCGCCAGTGATCTTGCTGCCGACTTGCGACATTGGTTGCGGGAAACATCCATTCCGCAGACCACACTACCAGAGACCTCTACCTTGCCACTTGCATGGCGATATGCCGCTATCGGCATATTAGTGGTTACCATACTCGGAACGATCATCGTCGTGAGCGGTTCCGGAGAGCAAAACGCGCCTTCCACGGCGGCTAACTCCGATGACAAAGATGCAGTAACCAATCCTCCACCACCGGTGGCACCGCCTATTGCCGAGTTGTCCGAATTCCCACCCCATCCCGGCGAGTGGACGCAAGTCCTTCGCCGACCACCTAAGCCCTTGATCTGGCCCCTTCAAAAGAGTCGGCGTTCCACCGAACATGATGGTGAAGCATTATTGCTGAAGGTGAAATGCGATCAATTGGGATTGCTCGAATTGGGCGAAACAAAGCAACCCGATTTGGCCATGCAAGGTGTCATCGAGCAGGCGAAATGGGAAGGTGGTGTGGGCTTTTTCTTTGGCTACCACATCGATAATGTCGCGGGGCCGGGCGTGCGTCGTTTTCAGACCGCGACACTTGAAACAGCAACCAACGATGGTCAAGTGAGACTTGTGATTTGCCAATCGTTGTATGAGGTCGATGGCGGCGGCACGACCATTCTCATGCAACGTCACATCCCCATCACGGAGGCGTTTCTCGTCCCTGCTCGCCCCCAGAACTTCGAGATGTCCATTGAGGAGATGCGATTGGTAGTGCGGTGGGATGAAAAGCGAAGTTTTCAGGTGCCCGCAGAAGTCTTGCGCAGCTTTCAGCCCGCCGATTTTGTGGGCAAATTTGGACTGTTCGTTAATCGGTCAGAAGCGACGTTTCGCAATGTGAATGTTAAGATTTCCGATCCCAAGGCATCCGCACCATGAGTGACAACAACGATAGCAAGGTGATCATCAAGTTGGAGATCCAGGTGCCGTTGGGCGCTGGCCAAGCGCCGGTGGTGATTCAACATACTCCAGCGAGCACTACGCCGCCTGTGGTTGCGCCGGTCGCGCGTACGATGGCGATGCATGGTGATGCGGCCGCGCGCGATCCTGCCAACACGATGTTGGGCCGTAGCGCAGTCGATAAGCCCAATGTCAACGCCCGCGTGCGCGTCGCTGGTTCGGGTGCGACGACAGGGGAAATCTGCGTTACTGCCAGCGATGATCAAGATGAGCTAGGTCGTATTCCGGTCGATGTCAAAGCCGCAATCTTGGCACCCGGTAATGATATCCCCGGCGCGCCGCCACTTGGTACTCCTTCGGTAACCCCACTTCCCGATTCGCTGGGAAACCTCACGTATCTCAATTGGTGGATTGCACAACTCGGCACCGCCAACTGCGCCTGGTCCGGCAGTGGCACTGGTCTGCCCTTCAATGAACTGGTCATTTGGAGATTGTACGAGAACGAAGGCTTTTGGACGATCGAGATCATCGCCTTTCGTGGTATCTGCACGACCGTCACCGACTGCGAGTATGATTCCGCTGTGCAGGCTTCGTTCGGTCACCTGGAAACAACAACGCAAGCGTGGCAGATTAAGTGTGGCGGATTTGGTAGCGGTTTTGCCGCGTTCAATGGCGTGTGGGAGTTACCTCGCTCCACGTCAACGAAGTCTGGGAGGGTGTCGTGGCTAGCAGGCGGCGATGGCGTTAGTCAGCCACAAATGGAAATGCGCGCCGACGAGTGTGGTTGTGAACCCTTGGAATTGCGACTCTCGCTAGGAGGCAATCGGATTGTCTATCGTCTGCCACGTGCAGACTTCAACCCGCTCGGAGGCAACTGTTTTCGTTGGGGCCACGATGTCGGTCACCCGGCAGGCGTTCGTTTCCCCACAGAGTTGACTGCCGTTCCCGCCGGTTGAGGCACTTCGTGATCGCCAGCGATTTACTTTGCCCTCACGCGGGGCCGTGGTCTCCAGCAAAGCTCCGCCCCTGCTTCCACCCGGCAGCTATTGGCCAGCAATTTGTCGCGCCCGATCATTGCCGTGGTTGTGATCTCCGCCTTGCGAGTGTGGCGAATGGGCATTCCAACAGCCATCGCCTTTCACCGCACCTGTCCGTCGAGCGCGCAGCGCAAATACTCGAATCTCACAACGACGGCCAACCAGAGCATTGGTGGGAGTGGCCGAACGTGCAAGCGGCGTTTCGCCAACTGGCCGACCGAGCGATCGCCGAAATCCCACCATGTCCCCAGCACTTTGCCGGTCGAGGCATCGTGATCGTCGGCGGTGGCAAATACTTTCCCTCCGCCTATGTGACGATGCGTGTCCTTCGCCACGTCGGCTGCGATTTGCCGATCGAGCTTTGGCATCTGGATGGCGAACTCGATGATCAGCAACGCGAGTTAGTGACGCGACTGGGTGGTGTCTGCGTCGATGGTGAAACGCGGGCGGCGGAGGAGGGTTATCTCTTGCACAAGAGTTGGTGGCGCGGCTGGCAACTTAAGCCGCTGGCGATGCTTGGTTCACGTTTTCGTGAAGTTCTACTTCTGGATGCCGATTGCTATCCCACGCGCGATCCATCTTTCCTGTTTGATGAGTCGTGTTATCGCGAACGCGGAGCGGTTTTCTGGCCGGATCTCGCCGCTTCGTCCTGCACGTTACCGCAAGACGCCCACCGTATTTTCGGCACAGAGCCGTTGCCTGACCGCCCCACGGAATCGGGGCAATTACTCGTCGATAAACAACGTTGCTGGCGCGAGTTGAATTTGACGCTGTTCTATAATCGGCACGCAGAATTTGCCTATCGAATTCTCTGGGGGGACAAAGATACGTTTCCGCTTGCCTGGCGACGCCTCGGAACGGAGTATGCCAGACTCTGGCCCACAGCCGGTTCGACGCCTCAAGCGATTCTCC
>JBGSHH010000764.1:0-2303 GCA_041752355.1 Pirellulaceae bacterium
CAGGCATTATTCCCGCGCCGCTGCGCGGCTATACAATTTCCAACACGTTCACGGGCGAGCGATTGCTGGGATACTTGCCGTCCTTATCCAACACGCGGCCGTTGCCGTTGCTGCCGTTGTTCGTACCGAAGATGGCGAAACGCTTGCCATGCGGATGCCAGGCGAGCGATTGCACGTTGCCGATGCGCGACTCGGTGAAGAACGGTTCCTTCTCACCGATCTTTTGCATAACGATCTTGCCTGCACCGGGACCACCACAACAGACAGCAATGAAATAGCCTTCGTCGTGCAGCACCAGATCGAGACAATCGCAATCGTTTTGCCCACCGAGATCGTGCGTGTGTTTGAGTTCGCCCGACTTAAAGTCGAAGAACAGGATCGCCGGCACCCCTTGGATTGTTGCGCCGTTTTTGGGTTTCATGCCTGCGATGGCGAGCCAGGTACCAGCCTTATCGAAGGCGATCGCTCGCGCGCCACCGACATCTTGAATGCGATCGAGCTTATACAGCGGCGAGGCATCGAACTTGCGCACGAACTTGCGCGTCGCGCCTTCCCATTGCCAAACAAACCCCAGGCGATCGCCTGCCAGAATCTGTGAGCCATCCGGCGAATAGCGCACGCAGTACAAATCGTCGTTTTCGCCGCGAATTTCTGCTTGTTTGGCGCCATCGGCGGTGTTCCACAAGCGGATGGTGCGATCGTGTCCGCAGGTGGCGAGCGTTTGCCCATCGGGACTGACGACCGCATCGCGCAGCCAGCTAGCATGCGCGGCCTCCACCTTCCATTTTGGTTGCGCGTTGTCTTCGCCCAGCGGCGAGGCGCGCAATTCACCCCAGGAGTCGCCGCTGAACACCAGCGAACTATCCGGAGAGAAAGCGAGGGCTTGCGTCCAACCATGATGCCCGCTGATGGCGGCGAGTTCTGGCAAATCATCCTTCGTCGCATCCCAACGCCGCACGCGCGCGTCGTAGCCACCAGCGACCAGATACTTCCCATCGGGGCTATAGCGAAGCGTGAGAAGTTGCGGTTCGACGTTGAAGGTCTTAATAATGTTGGCTTTGGTGATCATGCCAAGAGCTCCTTCACCGCGAAGTGATCGTCGTGCGCGATCGGCAGCGGTTGACCGTGATTGTCATATTCGGCCGCTTTCGAATCGATTCCCAGCGCCGTGAACCAGGTGTGGAACATGTGACCAATGTCGTAGGCATCGCCAGCGACGGCGGTGCCAAGCTCATTGGTCTGGCCAATCACCAGCCCCTTTTTGATACCGGCACCAGCCATTACCACCGACCAGGCTTCGGGCCAATGATCGCGACCAACCGCACCATTAATGCGTGGCGTGCGACCGAATTCACTAATGGCGATCACCAGCACATCGTCGAGCATGCTACGCGCGGCGAGATCTTCGATGACCGCCGCGAACGCCTGATCGAATTTCGCCATCAGAGAAAGATGCGCGTTGAAATTGTCGCTATGCGTATCCCAGCCATAACTGTTCACCTTGACGAAGGTCACGCCTGCTTCCAGCATTTTGCGCGCTTGCAGCATGTGTCGACCGAGGTCGTGCGCGCCGTAGCGCTCGATATCGCGCGGATCGAACTGGCTGGTATCGAACAGGTCTTGCCGCTTCATGAGCGCGCGGGCCATGTCGTAGGTATAGCTATTAGCATCGCTGGCCAGTTTGCGATGTTGCGCAGCGTAGCGCGTGTTGAGCTTCTCGCGCAACGCCTGGCGCGCGTCGTCTTGTTCTTGCGAAATCGATTCCGGTCGCAGCAAGTTCTCCGGTGGTTTGCCATCGCCAAACGCCAGCGATCCAAACTTGGGACCGAGAAAACCGGCGTCTTGATGCATGAAGCCGCCACTACCAGGCTTGATCCACACATACGGCGGCAGGCCACTTTCACCGGGGCCGAGAAACTTCGCCACTGCCGAACCGAAGTACGGATAGGTCACGCCCCGATTCTTGGGATCGCCGCGCTGAATCCGCGCGACGCCTGCGGAGTGCGAATTGTCTTGCGTGCAAAGATTGCGCACGATCGCCAAATGCTGCATTTGCCGAGCCGTCTTGGGAACCAGTTCGCTGACATGGATGCCGGGGACAGTGGTGGGAATCGCGCGGAACGGACCCCCAAACAGCGTTTGCGGCTTGGGATCCCAACTTTCCAACTGACTCATGCCGCCATCGATCCAGATGAACAGCACTTGTTTGTGCTTCTTTTTCGCTTCTTGCGCCACCAACGGCGCCGCAAACGGGCCGATGCTGCTCGCCAGCGCCGCGGCACCCGCCGCCGAAGCGCCCAGCC
>JBGSHH010000765.1:0-5020 GCA_041752355.1 Pirellulaceae bacterium
CGGCCACTTCAATAGTCAAACGCAAGGCCTGTTCTATGTCGAAGTGACGCCTGCGGAATTGCTGGTCCGCGAGTACATCACCACCGATCGTTGGCAAACGGGACAATGGACACCCGAGGTATGGCGCCGCAAACTCGTGGCATAGCCTTCATCGGAGCGCGGTCCCGTCCGCTGTGATCGGAGCGCGGGCGTCCCGTCCGCATTCGTCCTGCCTCGACCGCAGTGGGTTCTCGGCATCCTCACGCTTTGTGTCCAGGCGACTTGCTTGCCGTGCTACGTCCCGTTTTTTTCTAGGCCTCCGACGGGACCCAAAAAAACCGTCCACATTTTCTGCAAACCACGTACCCAACGACAGTTACGCGCTTGTGAAAAAGCTGAAATCCCAATCCCTTGCACTAGTACACTTCGGTACGTTCCGAACCACTCCGGGCAAGTCGAACGCTCTACGCCACCCCGCACCTTACCACATCCGCGACCATATGTCAACACGTGTTTGCAAGTTATTCAGGACTTACCGCGATACATCGCAGCGTTGCGTTAGTCTCGTGGGGTAGGCATCCTGCCTGCCGTGTTCTGCCGCGCTTCGCAGGAAAGATATCCTTTCCCCTCTTTCTCAGTTGCGTACCCAGGGTGCGCCGAGCTCGCCAACCCTAGGCTAGGGAAAGTGACACCGTAGATGTCCCAGCGCCGAGTCTATCGAAAGAGAGGCCCACGTGTTCGCGCGCTACGGCAGCGTTACCACTTCTTGTCCGCTGCGCGTCCCCAGGCCGTTGAAGAGTCGATAGTCGATATTCTCGGAAAGAAAATGCACGCTGCCATCGGCGATCGCGAAGTTCGATCCGCCCCCATGCCGACTCTTAAAGCCGCAGCCGCGCCACCAGTAAGAATCCGTTCCATCGACAGTCTCTTGCATGATGTTGATCGGAATCGTGGTGCCAGCCATCGGGAAGTTTTGATTGTACGCGCCGTTATATGTGCAATGCGACGGAATCGTCTCGCCTGCCAGGATCGTGTTGGAGAGACCATCGCGAATCTCGCCGAACTGGATACAAGTTTTCCAAGTGCGACCGAACAGCCCTGGCGAGTTCCCTTCGGGACCCGACGAACCGTAGTCGCTTCCTTGACAGCAATAGCTGGGCACTTGGGGACTCGCGGAACAGAAGACGCATGAGTTACCCGTGCCCGTGCCATCGCGCGTCGGTCCCATCGAGACGACATACCACAGTCCCATCGACTTGGGCGGATTATGATTCGGTTGAATGCGACCGCCGATCAGCGCCTTGCCTGCGCTCCCATCGCTGGGGCAGATGTAGCCGGGGAGAATCGTCGTCACCGCCTTCTGATTGTTGGCGTGAATCATCGCCACTTTGAAATCGAAAATGTCATACAGCGCCTGCTGTTCCATATACGGATGCAAGAACGCGACCCACGTACCGGTTTGCGCGGTATAGCCGCAAGCGAAGGGGAGCGTCTGGCGGGCGTCGTGATAGTTGTGCATCGCGAGGCCGATTTGCTTCAGATGATTCGTGCACTGCATCCGCCGCGCCGCCTCGCGCGCTGCTTGCACTGCTGGCAACAGCAAAGCGACCAGAATTCCGATAATGGCGATCACCACCAGCAATTCCACCAGGGTGAATCCCGCTCGGTCACGAACACGAGGCATAGCGCTGTACTCCCAAAAAAACTTCCCGCCGCTCCCCCCATAGTTTGATGGTCTAAACGACGCAAAACAAGCTCGAAAACCGCAATTCCAATTGCCGCACTCCGGCAAAACCGGTATTAACTCGTCCCAATGCATTCACCGCGCCCCCAGTAGCTAGCCATGCCTGCAGCTTCGTCCATCCCGCATTTGTCGCGACCGTTGGTCGTGCTTGCGCTGTTGGCGTTGAGCCTGGCATCGAGCGGTTGCAGCCTCTGGCGGCATACGCAGGCGTTAAGCTTGACAACCCCTTCGAATCATCGCGATTGGCCTCCCAGCCTGGCCACGCTCGCCACAGCCCAAATCGAGGGGAGCGAAGTCAAGATTCACAATATTCGCAACTGCCGTTACCTGGCCGAAGACGAATACGTGCTGGACCACTACGACAAGACGTTCGACCTATCGAAGCTAACGTCGGTCGATTTCGTGGTCGTGCCCTTCAAAGAGGCCCCTTCGCTGGCGCACACCATGCTGAGCTTCGGCTTCGAGGATCGCGACTATGTCGTCGTTTCCGTGGAAGCCCGTTTGGAGAAGGGCGAAACGTACTCCCCCTTTCTCGGCGCGGCACAGCAGTACGAACTGATGTACGTCGTGGGGGACGAGCGCGATCTCATCCAACTGCGCACCGAGCAACGCGATGTCGATGTCTACGTCTATCGCGCTCAAGTCCAGCCGGTCCAAGTCCAGGCGATGTTTGTCGATATGCTCGAAAGGGCGAATAAACTTGCTCGCAAACCGGAGTTCTACGACTCCTTCACAAACAACTGCACGACCAACATTGTCGATCACGTGAACAAGCTCGACCCCAATCTTCTGCGTTATACCTATCAGGTGCTGCTCCCTGGTCATAGCGATCGCCTGGCGTATGACTTGGGGTTGCTCGATCGGAGTGTGAGCTTCGAGCAACTCAAGCTCCGCGCGCATGTCAACACGCGGGCCCATGCGTTTGCCGATCGGAGTGATTTCTCGCAGCAGATTCGCCGCTGACTGCAGCAGGCAGGAAGCTGCCGGCTACACATCAACTATTGCTCCAACAACCTTAGCGAGCCTTGCAGTTGCACTTGAGCGGTGCTGAGCGCGGCTTGCACCTCGGTGAGACCGTTGGTCAGCTTCTCGTTGGCAGTGAGCGAATCCCCTTGCTCGAACTGCAAACTACCCAACTCGGCGCATAGCACCGAGATTTGTTGTGCGAGTTGACCCACAACGGCGCGAACTTCCGCGTGCGCATCTTGTGCGTCCGTGCTGTCGCCAAGCTCCGCACCCATCGCCTCGCAGCGTGTTTGAAACTGCTCGAGATAACCGCTGGCCAAACTTCCCAACTCGATCGCCGCGTTGTTGAGATCCTCAATCGCGACATCATCCTGTTGTCGTCGTTGGTCCCAATCGGTCAACTCCGTGTTGAACAACTCGAAAGTCCGCGCCATCGCCTGCGCGTGTTCGGCCAAGGTGAGTGGCGCCGCGTTGATGGGCGCGGGATCGTTCGAGGGCGTGAGTTGCACTTGCGGCACGGTGGGCGTGGACGCGACGTTCGCAGGAGTAGAAGTAGGAACGCGTGCTTCTTCCCTGGGCGCGTCATCCTTGGCTGGCACGGGCCGCCGCTCGAACGTTGGCCAGCGCTGTGGTCCTAGTCCAAACGCAACCGCCGCCGCGAATCCCAAACAGAGATTCGCTGCGGCGATCAGCATGATGAACAATATGAAAACCGTGGAACCCAGCATCGATCCCAATCCCTTGCGTGGAAATAACTCACCACGCAAGTATAGATTGGTGATAACCGCCAGCGGGGTAATTATCGAACAGGCTGTAGCGGTTGCGCCGCCTGTGTGCCTTGTTTTACTTCGATTGCCCGCGAATGATCTGGCGTTCCTCCGGCAATGCGGTGCGGAAACTGGTGGGCTGGCGATCAAAACCGTTCGCGAGATCCTGCGGACGTTGTTGCTTTGAGCGACTGAGCAAGTCCATCAATTCCACCGTCGGTTGTTCGACGAGAATCACTTCGTTCTGCGAGTGGGGCTGGCTCTTGGATCGCACGATGCAAATCACTTCGGTATCGTCATTCGTCGATCCTCCGCGGCGCGGCATGCTCGGAACCATGTCGTTGTTCGGTTGCGCGGCGAACTCATGCGCGGCCGGTCGCGCCTCCGTCGCGGGACCTTCTTGTTTGTAGATTGCCGTTTGGCCGATCTGATCGAGTTGCCAGTGAATCGTTGGCAAGCCAGCGAACAAGCCTTCGTTGTCTTGCTCATCGGCCGCGTTGCAAATGCCAATCAAAGAACCATCGGCCAAGAACAAACCACCTCCACTGCGCCCTTCGACAGGCATACCAGCCACGGTGTAATTGGGGCCACCCACATACTTGTTCACGGCCACGATGCGGCTCGCCTGCACGCTCGGGTGCTGGCCATGGTCGCAACCGATACTAAAGACCCGCGACCCTTCCGCCGCTTGACGAATGTCGCCGCACACCTTCACCGGCTGAATCGCCACGCCGGGGCGAATGCTCACCAAGGCGATATCGCGCGTCAGATCGAAACTGATGAGCTGACCCTGCACCGGTTCTTTCGCGCCGGCAACATGCAAATCGACAGCGATCTTCCCTTGCCCTTTGGATTCGCGAAAGATGTGCCCACAGGTGATGATCAAAGCTTCTTCTTTCATCACGTCGATGATCGTGCCGGTGCCAAAGCTATGGCCGGTGGCATCTTCGACACGCAGTCGCACGGTGGCTTGCAGGGCGAGTTGATCGGGTGTCGCGCCGGTGCGTTCCATGCTGGTCTCAGATGCCGCCGACGGTTGAGCTTCAAACTGCGGTTGAGACGCAATCTGCGGTTGTTCTTGTGCTACGGCATTCGCCGCCCCCGGTTCGCGTTGGCTAAAGGCGTGATCGCGACCAAACTCCGGCGGCGGGCTCGCCGCGCCACCCGAGATCGCCACCGGCGCATCGGCGGGGTCGGCTGGTTTGCTTCCTCCCAGGGCGCCCAGGCGATTGAATATTCCTAGCCCGCGTTTGGGCGCGTCAGGCGATTGCCCGCGCACCACGAATTGTTCGTTCTGCGCGGCAAGTTGCTGCGCGCCGTAAGCCATCATTTGCGATAGCTCCGCGTGCGAGCGTTGACCCACCAGGCGGCCCGCTTCTTGTCCATTTACCAGCATTACGCAGGTGGGGACATGTTGAATTTTGAATCGCGCGGCCATTTCGCGATCTTGTTCGACATCGATCTGTCGAATGGGACACCCTTCGTTGGCCAGTCGCTGCATGATCGGCTGCATCGCCTTACATGGTTCGCAGCGCTGCGACGAGAATTCGAGCAACATGACGTC
>JBGSHH010000766.1:0-4396 GCA_041752355.1 Pirellulaceae bacterium
GTCGTACTGCGCTTTGAGCGTCTTGTGGCCATCCCAATTGCCGACACCTTCCCCCATGGCATACGCACCGTGAAAGAGTTGCACAAAGCGCACCCCTTTTTCGACTAGTCGTCGGGCGAGGATGCAGTTGCGCGCGAAGCCCGCTTTGACTTTGTTTTCGGTATCGTTAGCGCCGTACATTTCCAGCGTTTGGGCTGTCTCTTGCGAAAGGTCGGCGACTTCGGGGACGCTCGTTTGCATCCGCGCGGCTAGTTCATAACTCGCGATTCGCGCGGCCAGTTCGCTATCGCCTGGGAACTTGTCGCGATGATGCTTGTTGAGTGTTTGCAAGAAGTCGCGAGTGGCGCTATCGGCCTTGGGTGTGATCGAATCCGGCGTTTCGAGATAGCGAATCTTCTCTTGAGCATTGAATGGCGTCCCTTGGAAGACCGCCGGCAGAAAACCTGGTCCCCAGTTGTTGCCGCCGGATTGCGGTACGCCGCGCGGATCGGCGATCGCCACGAAGGCTGGCAAATCTTGATTCTCGCTCCCCAAGGCGTAGGTCGTCCACGCGCCCATGCTGGGAAAGCCGTCCAACGTAAACCCGGTCGACATGAAGTTCTCACCGGGGCCATGCGTGTTGGTCTTGCTCGTTACCGAGTGAAGAAAACAGATGTCGTCGGCGAGCGATCCCAATCGCGGCAACAATTCGGACGTCATTTTGCCGCATTGGCCGCGCGGCTTGAACTCATAGGGGCTCCTCGTGACGTCGCCGTTCTCGCCTTGGAACGAGATCAGTTTCTCGTTGCCAGGGAGCGGTTGACCATGTCGAGCGATGAGTTCTGGTTTGTAGTCCCAGGTGTCGAGATGGCTGCACGCGCCGGTGCAAAAAATCACAATGACGTTTTTGGCTTTGGCGGGAAAATGCGGCGTTCGCGGAGCATGCGGATGAGCCGGATCGATGCGCGGACGAATCGGCCCGTGATCGGTCCCGGCACCGGTTTCTTCCGCTAAGAGGCGATCATTTGCGAGCAACTGCGTTAGCGCGATGCTTCCCAGCGCGGTCCCGGCATGACCCAAGAACGAACGTCGATCGAGCAGTTCGGCACCACAGCGCGACAGTGAATGTGCAGGTCGTTTCATAGCCAAATCGATTTCTAAGGGAACGCAATCTTAAGGCAAGAACAAAAACTCATTGGCATTAAAGACTGCGCGGCACAGCGCAGGCAGGCCATGCTCGGCGATCAGTTTCTCGGCGGCGGCGACTTCTTCGATGTCGGGCTTGCGTCCGAAACTCAATTCAAAGACTCGCTGAATTCTGGCCGCGTCCGTATTTTCCGCTTCGCTGTTCACCCGCGCCGCCAATCGTTCAGACTGGTCGAGAATGAACTTACTGTTGAAGAGACTCAAGGCCTGTAAAGCGGTCGTCGAACGCGCTCGCTTGGGAGCAATCTGACCAGCGTCGGGGCAATCGAACGTGCCGAACACGCCATCTTGCCGCATACGCACTTTGGTCATATAGATCGCCCTCCGCCAATCGTCGGGTCCGAAATCTTCTTTAGGATCATAGAACCGAACGTAGTTGCTATTGGGCTTGAAGGTGCTCCAGCCAGGACCGCCCATCCGTAAGTCGAGCGCGCCGCTGGTGAATAAAATAGTGTCGCGAATGATCTCTGCTTCCAGACGATGGGGCGGATAACGCCACAGCAAGCGGCATTGTGCGTCGACTTGCAGGCCTGATTCGTGCGGTTGATTGGCTTGCTGGTAGGTCCGGGATGACAAAATAAGTCGATGCAACGTCTTGAGCGACCAGCCTTCATCCATGAAACGCTGGGCGAGCCAATCGAGCAATTCGGGATGGCTCGGTCGCGCGCCATTGACACCGAAATCACTGGGGGTATCGACCAACCCCGTGCCGAAATGATGTTGCCAAACGCGATTCACCATCACCCGCGCCGTGAGCGGGTTCTTCGGATCGACAATCCACTTGGCTAACGCAAGGCGACGCTCTGGCTCCGAGGCATTGTCGGCAAGGTTTAGCGAACCGATGACCGTCAAGCTATCGGGGGCGATCACTTCGCGGGGCTGCATCGGATCGCCACGAAACAAACGATGCGTCGGTGGAGGCGAAACAAAACGTCCCGCATACACCAGCGGTTGATTCTGCAGCGATTGCAATTCGCTTTGAAGCTGACTCCGTTCGCCAATTAGTGATTTAACTTCTGCCACCTTATCTTTGGGCAGGCCTAGATACAGCAGGTGGGGCGCTGTCGTTGCTACGTCCATGCCCCCTGGCAAGCGATCGGCGGCGGTGGCGATCGTCGTGTAACGTCCTGGTTCAAGGGCGACTTCAATGGTGTACTTCGACGGCGTGCGGTCGGCATACGTTTCGTTGCGATCGCGCCCCCAATGGATCTGGTCGATACTGACCGCCGTCGGCAACTCCAATTCCACCCAGCCTGTGCCAGCAGCATTGGAAATCCAGCTAAAGCTGTTGCCAAACTTGCCGTCGTTAATGTGCTGGAGTTGATGAAACGGATTGCCTTGGTAGTCTCCGGAGGAAGTGAGTTTGGCCTCCAACGCGACATTGCGTGCTGGCCCAGTGCCTTGTGCCACTGAAAAGACTTCAATCTCATCCAAGCAAGGTTCCGAACCACTGTTGGTCGCCAGCGTAGTGAACCGAATGTATTTGGCGGTGACAGGTGGAAAACGTTCCACATTCTGACGTGAATTGATCGGGAGTTTGAGCGGCGGCTGACTCGTTTCCACGATTGCCTCTGCCGCGACGTCCTCTGGCAGCGTTTCCCACACCACGACATCGGCCGTCAATGCCGTGCCCGTCTTGCCACCGCGTACCAACAAAACGCTCGTCGGCTGCCAGTCGTGAATGCCCGCCGCGACAAATCCGCTCCATAAAGCTTGTGCGGGGAGCTTGCCCGCGGTTTCATTCGCGAACTGGCGTTGATCGATGGTTGCGACAACTTGCTGATCGTTCTTCGTCTCCAGATCGCCATCGCGGTCGATCACGTATTGGGCATCATGAGCATGCGTGTCAAACCCGCAGCCCCAGGAAAGCCACAAACGATAGCGCCCCTGCAACTTCGGTCGATAAGCGATGACGTCCTGGTTGGCCACATTCGGCCACCAAGTGTATCGCCCGCGGCTGACATTGGGGAAACGATCGTAATCGCCGGGATCTTGCTTCTGTCCGCGACCACTGCCGGCCGGATTTTCACCATGTCCCGACTTCTTTGCCAATACACGAACACCGAACCCGGCTTCGCCTTCGGCACTAACCGATTCGTCATCCAGCATGAGGGTCCGGCCCGAGGAACCCGGCGGGCGTAGCGCCGCGAGTCGTTGCTCGACATCGGCGAGTTTTTTGGCGGTCGCTTGCGCCAGCTTTTCATCTGCATCCGAGTTGCCACGCTTCATCTGGCGATCGCCATGCTGCACACCTGCGAATACCGCCTGCAGCGCGTAGTAATCCTTTTGCAGAATTGGATCGAATTTGTGATTGTGACAGCGCGCGCAACCGACGGTCAGCCCCAAGAACGTGGTGGCTGTGGTACTGGTGATGTCAGCGAGTTCATCACTACGCTGCATCGAGGTGAGGACCGGATCGGGACTCTTCACTTGATCCCACGGTCCCGCCACGAGAAAGCCTGTAGCGGCATCGACTCCCAGCGTGTCGCCAGCGAGTTGCTCCATCACGAAGCGATTGTACGGCAAGTCATTGTTAAGAGCCTGAATGACATAGTCACGATAGTGATAGGCATTGGGGCGTTCGACATTGGTTTCAAAGCCATTGGTTTCGGCAAACCGGACTACATCCAACCAATGCCGGGCCCAACGCTCCCCATACCGCGGACTGGCCAGCAAGTGTTCGATCAATTTAGCGTATGCATCTGGCGACGTATCTTGGCTGAATGCGGCGATTTCCTCTGGCGTCGGGGGCAAGCCGAGCATGTCGAAATAGATGCGGCGAATGAACGTCGCGCGATCGGCGGGCGCAGAGAGCGAAAGCTTCGACGCAGCTAGTTTTGCGGAGATAAAAGCGTCAATCGGATTGTCGCTCTTGAAATCGGGTGAAACCGGGGGAATCTCAACCTTCTGCAGCGGCTGAAACGACCAGTGATCCGTCGTGAGTTTGATCGTGCCGTCAGTATTCGCAGGCCAATCAGCGCCTTGATCGATCCACTTCCGGAGCAGCCCAATTTCCTCCGCCGTCATTCGCGCCCCTTTAGGGGGCATGACGATATTCTCATCCGTGCCCGACACGTACTTCACCAACGGGCTATCTGCGCTATGGCCAGCGATGATGGGGGACTCGCCAAAGTCACCCCCCTTGAAGGCGATCTCTTTTTTGTCGAGCCGAAAGCTACTTTCCTGCTTATCGCCAGCATGGCAATCGTAG
>JBGSHH010000767.1:0-7713 GCA_041752355.1 Pirellulaceae bacterium
GGTCGGGCTGCACGTAAATCCCGTCGCAAAGCACTTCGCGACGACGGAGCCTGATTCTGGGCGACCAATCCCTACTCTGGTGTGGGGCCTAATGGGCGAAAACTCACAGTATAGCGGGTTATCGGCGACTCGCAACGGCAGAGAACCGCCAAACATTCGAGAAATTACGCCCGACGTTTATTCGCAATACCGCTTGCTGGGGGTAGAATTGGATCGGTGAACTACCCGCTAGCCAATCCCATTGGTAAAATCGCCGCCGGTCGTCTTCCAGACTTGAGCGATCTGGAAAACCTCCCCTCATTCCACGCCCACCCCCTTCTCCCGCCGAGCCTATTCATGAAATGCAGCTTCATTGTCTGTCATTGCGTTGCTCTCTTGCTGATTGCGTCCATCTCGCGGGGTGCCGAACAACTCACCTACCGTGGTTCGTTCGCTCCGGTAAAGATCGAATCGGGTGAGGATGCCCGCAAGACGTTTGAAATCCAATTGATTCAATCCGATGGCGACGGTGAGCAAATCCAAGCCTGGGTGTTGTCAGAAACAGGACGGGGAGCCTGGCCGTGGACCGATCGATTTGGTGTTTCCAAGGCAGGAGCAGATTCGAATCCGGCTTTGCTCTACGACCGAGGGGATGGCTATGCCGTCGTGCCTTTACCTAGCCTGCGACACGTTGCGGATCAACCGCTGGCCAAGGATGCCTCCTGGAAGGCGAATGGGCTGACGTATCGCGTGGTCGATGAGGGGCGCATTGCGGGAATCGACGCCTGGCAAGTGGTCGGCAGCAACGACTATGGCCCACGTCGCACGCTGTGGATCGCGCAAGACGCGCCACTGGTGGTTGGCTTTGACGACAAAGTCTTCATTGGCCAAGGCGTTGAGTGCCGTCTCTCTTGCGAATTGGTCGAGCGTAAGGTGATCAATGCGGACGCCGCCAAGTCGATGCTCAGCGGTTTCACCTCGCTCGATGAACTGCGTGGCAAACTCGGCTGGAAGCCGCAGACGCGCGAGTTGAAATGGAACGCCGAGCAACTGCCGGTTTTACGCGAGCAACTCCCCGCGATCACGAAGTCCATTACCACGGGACCACTCGTCGCGCTGGCACAAATCGCCGAAAAGGACGCCCAAACGCAGGATAGTCGCCGCGACGCGCTCGCCGCACTCAAGCAAAAGGCGCTCGGCAAGACGGTCGAGAATTTCGCTTTGGCTGGCATCGGAGGCGAGAAGTTGTCGCCGGAGGATTTCGCCAAGCAAGTGACCGTGCTGCACTTTTGGGACTACAAAGATGCACCGCTGGAAGAGCCTTATGGCCAGGTTGGTTATCTTGATTTTCTCGCCCGTCAAAAGGCGAAGTCCGGTGTCAAAGTGTATGGCGTCGTGGTGGATGAACGACTGACCGATCGTAGCACGCGAGGCCAAGCACTTAGCAGCGCTCGCAAGGTCAAGGAGTTTATGAACCTAAGTTACGGCATTTTGTTCGATGAAGACGCGCTACTGAAGAAAATCGGTGATCCACGCACAACGGGCGCGAAGCTGCCGCTCTGGGTGGTAATCGGCAAGGATGGCAAGGTCGCGCATTACCATGTCGGCTTTTACGACGTGCTGCGAGACCAAGGGCTCGCCGAGTTAGATAAGGCGATTGGTGAGGCAACGAAATAGGCTGGCTCTTCAACGCAACAAACTTGCTCTGGTGGGTCGGCGACGTTAGCGACCCACCGTAGCAAACTTCCGTGTCACGGCGAGGACTTCTTCGAGTACCAGGCCATTGGTGCCAATCCCTTCGCCAGCATGAATCGTGGGTTCGCCCGACCAACTGGTGAAAGTGCCGCCTGCTTCTTCCAAGATGGGCTGAATGGCGGCGGCATCCCACACGTTCATGATGGGATCGATCATCACTTCCACACGCCCGGTGGCGACCAGCAGATAGCCGTAGCAATCGCCCCAAGTACGAGTGATGTACGCGGCTTTCTCGAGTGATGCAAACGCTTCTGCCGCGCCCCGCTTGGCGAAGGAATCGGTTTGTGACGAAACGAAAGCACCGTCCGCCAGCGTCTTACGCCTGGAAACGCTCGCCTTGGTGGGTGAGTTTTCCCCCTTCCAATGCCAACAACCGTGGCCCTGCGCGGCATAGATCCCCTCGTCCAAACCGGGAATATAAACGACGCCGACGACGCTGCGCTCTTGATATTCCACGCCGATCATCGTGCCATATAACGGCACGCCGGAGATAAAACTCTTGGTGCCATCGATGGGGTCGAGTATCCAGCGGTAGCCAGACGTCCCTTCAGTTGCGCCAAATTCCTCACCCATGATCGCATCGTCGGGAAACACGGTGGCAATTTCGCGCCGCAATAATTGCTCCGCTTCTTTGTCCGCCACCGTCACAGGCGAAGCATCCCCTTTGCGTTCGACTTCGTAATTATCGCGCTGAAAATAGGACAGCGTGTGCTTCCCAGCCGCAATGCCAGCGCGGCGAGCTAAGTCAAGTCGAGCAAGTAGCGGGTCGTTGTTCATCCCTCAAGATTAAAGAGGGGCGACAAGCGAGGGAAGGGGAGAGCGCGGAAAGCGGTCAATTGCCATCCGCTTTTATAGCGAAACATGCTCCCCAGTCGCGGGTTACTTATTAACGCAGCGAAGGTTAGCGCAGCGGAGGAGCTTCCAGCAATTGCGAAAGCTTGATCGCTTCGAGTTGATCGCGGGCGGTCGTAGTAACTTGCGTTAATGCGCTCTGCAGTTTGTCGTGGGAATTGGCAGGCAGGACATCGGCCAGATTGGAGTCAGCATTTAATGGTCCATCAATCGCTTCGATGACTTCCAACAGCGAGACTTCACTGGCGGGGCGAATCAACGTGTACCCCCCGTCCACACCACGTGTTGAACGCAATATGCCATGCGTCACAAGGTTGCGGAGGATTTGTAAAAGGAACCGTTCGGGCATTTTGCCGTCGCTTGCCAATTGACTGCAAGGGACAGGCAAATTGGAGTCATTCTTCGCCAATTGAAGTGTGGCTTGAACCGCGTATGCGACCGTGCGAGAGAGTTTCATAGCTGCCGCCTGTAAATGGGACGACCACCGCCTGCGCTCGTGGAAGACCAGGCCGTCGTGATGACAGCACAATACTTCCGGAAAGGTGTGAAGGAACGAGACGCTTCTTGCGGACCTCGTGGGACAAGATGAGAACGAGATGTTAACGGACGATGGGAACCGAACAAGTTAGTTTGCATGCAGTGCGGCGTGCGAACTTTCTTTGAACTTGATTAGCTAGTATTGGAATTGGCTGGCAATTGGACTGGATAAGGCTGTCATAAGGTTCGAGGTGGGGAGGTGCGGCGCACTTCGCTCGGCTTATGCAGGCTCAATGTATCAAACCGGATTGAAATGTCAATTAAATACATTACCGCCTAAAGGTATTAGTCACCGACACTTGCAGACACTTTACCTAGCCGCTACACCTGCCACAAGACAAATCTTGCGGCTTTCCGCAAGAAGTATCCCACCCCGGTGCAGGCCGCTCATGCAAGAACGCGCTCGTAGAACGCCGCTAATAAAGCGCATTTTGGCTTAATCAGAGGGCTTGCAAATCCCATCAGTGAGCTGTGATGCTTACTTCTCAAGCGATACGCAAACAATTTCCTTATCGTTGCGAATGAATGCGCATTGATTGGCAAACGCTGGATGGGTCCAAACGACAGGGCGTCCAAAGGCTTCGTTGGTCGGTTTGAGAATATGCGCCCGACTAATTTCCTCGTAGCCAGCAGGCGAAAGCTTGGCGATGATCAAGTCGCCCGATTCGCCAAAGATGAAATAGCGATCAGCGTTGCTGACCAAGAAAGCAGTGCCATGTCCGGCGCGTCGGGTCCCCGTCGTGGGCGCGAACGATTCCCACAACCGGTTGCCCGTTGTTAATTCGACGGCGCGCAAAGCGCCGTTCTCGCAGTCGGTGCCATAGATGGTACCGGCATGAATGAGCGGGGTGCTGTTGGAACAATACAAGGCGATCTTCTTCTCGCCATACCACATCACCTTCGCGGCGGGCTTATCGCTGGCGAGTTCAAACAGAGCCGCGACACTGCCGATACCGCTGACATAGAGATACTTGCCCGACTGCTGCGGCGCGGTGACCGACATCCCATAGGCCGGTTCGAGTTCCTCCGACCAATAAACCTTACCCGTTTCGGGATTAAGACTGCTGAGCTTCTTAGGATCCCAAATCAACAACTGCCGCTGACCACCCGCGGTGATAATCTTGGGCGGACAATAGCCCGCATCAGGCGCAGACAGTGCCTTCCAAAGCTCTTGGCCTGAATCTTTATTGAAAGCGACCGCAACGCTTCCTTCGCCCCCCACCAAGCAAATCAACTTGTCACCATCGATCAGCGGATGACCGCAGAAACCCCAGATCGGCGCAGGCGCTTTGTAATCCTTCTGAAAATCCTTCGACCACAGCAGTTTGCCGCTCTGGGCGTCGAGGCAAAGCAAATGGCCTTCGGCACCTAGCGAGTAAACTTTGCCGTCTGCGATCGCAGGCGTAGCGCGGGGTCCGGCCGGATAGGAGATTTTGTAGGTGCGCGCATCTTCGCGCGTCCACAGCACATCGCCGGTTTTCGCATCCAGGCAAAGCACGCGTTCCTTGCCTGAGATTTCCGCGCGCTTACTAGGATCGTTAAACGCTTCGCCTGCCTCTTTTTGAAAGTCCGTGACGTACACGCGACCATCCGCAACGGCTGGACCAGCGTACCCGCCAGCAATCGGCGCGCGCCACAGAATCTTGGCACCTTCCTTTGGAAATGCCTCGATCAGGCCAGTTTCCGCATAGCGACCATCGCGCGTCGGCCCCATCCACTGCGGCCAGTCAGCGGCACGCGAGTTTCCGGCAAGCGATACGAGCGCGACAGCGACGACGAGCAGCACATGGCACGGGCGAGTCCACATGAAGATTCTCCTGGAACAAAAAGCGTTTGTTGCAACGGCCAATTGTTACAGGTTGCCGATTTAGGTCAATCAGTCATGAATCCGCCAGGAGGTCACCCGGTGGCAGCGCCATCTTTCTTAGGGGCGATCACGAACGCGTGCGTGACGAGAATGGCCGCACCAACCACCAAACAGCTATCGGCGATGTTGAAATTAGGCCAGTCGTAGCTGCCAAAGCGAAACAATATCCAATCGCGGACATTGCATTGCCACGAAGTAGGCGTCTCCGCGAAATGCCAAAAGCCAAGGCGATCGTACAAATTGCCGAAAATGCCGCCGCTGATCAGACCTAGCGCGATTGTCAGCCACAGATCGTGAATCGCCTTACCGTAGGTCAGCCAAATGCCAATTCCGATGGCGGCGACAATCGATAAGGCCGCAAACCAGTGGCTTTGTCCCGCGCCCAAACCAAATAGCGCGCCTGGATTGAGCGACGTTTCCACGCCACAAAAACCTTCGATCAGCCAATAGATTTGCCGTTCCTGCCCCATGGGGAACCCTCGCCAGGCGAAGATCCATTGCTTGCTCAGCAAATCCGCGACGCAGCCGACCAAGGCTAGCGCCGCGAAAATTCCGTAACGAATCGCCACGGACGCCGGAGCGTTCTCGACTTTGCTAGCGGGCTTCAAGCTTGCTGGCACACTTAATACAGAGAGGAGCGTAGGGGATGGCATTGAGTCGCGCCTTGGGAATTTTGCCTTCGCATTCGAGGCAAGTACCATAGGTGCCGTCTTCAATCCGCTCAAGAGCGTTTTCGATGAAGCCCAGGGCTGACTCTTCGGTCTCCATCAGCGCCAATGTGAATTCTTGCTCGAAATTGTCAGTGCCGACATCGGCCATGTGAATCGGCATGCTGGACAAATCGCCGCTGGCTTCGCTGCGCGTTTTATTTAGTGCCGCATCGGCCATCGCACTTACGTCGCCTCGCAAGCGTGCCCGCAATTTCAACAGCACCTCTTTGTAAACCTTCATCTCTACTTTTTTCATCGCATCCTCAGTCTGGCAATACCCTAAGGCGAATGTAAATCTTTTGCTGGTAAGTTGTTAATGCAATGCTCATCCACCCGGCGAAGGGAAAAGCCACTGCCATAACCCATCCATTGTATGTACAGACCCGCCCAGTGTCAAATATTGGACACCCCCAAATTTTCGGGATCGTCACCACGCCGAATCTAACGTTTTCGCAACAATAGCGATTACTTTCTTGAAAGATACGACTCTATTAAATGACAACTCTTTATTTTCGTGCGGCAGACGATTAGCCTCTGGTGCATGGAGACAATCCTCCAGAAAGTTCGCGCGGAGCTTTCGGCCATTTATCTCGTTCTTTCCCACGGGGCTGCAACATGGTGCGATGCTTACTCAGTCTGTGGCTATTGCTGGGAATCGCGACAACCGTCACCGCGCAAGTGACACCTTACAATCCCTATGCGCCCCAGACGGAAGATCCCTCGCCTGTCCGTTCCGATGGCAAACCCAACTGGCCCGCGTTCTATCGTTCCGCCGCCACGGCGGCGCGCTTTCAAAGTTATTTTGAGATGGGTTCGTGCGTGGGAACGCGCGAGAAAATCAATAACATGCTGAAGGAGAATAAAGTTGATGTCAACAAGTTGCCGGAGTCATCCGTGTCTGGCAGAGTGATTGCGGTCCAAACTGGTGGCGTGGTACTGGTGGACAAAGATAACCATAAGGTTGGCGTTGTCCCCCATCCCGCTGGCGTTTCCAGAATTGACGTGGGCGGTACGTTACGTCTGGCCGCTTTACGCAACGGTATGACCGTGCGCTTGCTCAGCAGCGTCGATGCTCATGGTCAGCGCAATGAGCCCATCTCAGCTTTTGAGATAATCTCCCCAGGGGCCGTGGCAAAAGTTCCCGAGATCGTGCCTAACAAATTGCAGACCATCGTCGGCACGATCATCAAGCTGCAGGGCAATCATATGCACCTTAGAGTTCCCACAGGCACCATCCGGGGCGCAACCTTCGCCGTTGATCCGCAAGCCGAAGTGACGGTCAGTGGCAACGAACTGGCATTGGTCAGCCTAGGCGATACCGTCTCGGCGACGGGGCATCGCTATGTAGGCCCAGGAATCGCGACAGCCAGCCAACTCTTCGCCGATGAAATCAGCATCAGGAAGCCACAATAAGCACGGCTAGGCGAACCGTGTCACCGCCACGGCGCTCGCCTGGCCTTGCGGCGTGACATTGAGATTGATGAAACTGTCGCCCGGCAGCGTGTCGACCTGGGCGGCATGTATGGGACAGGCGGGATCGGGCGTTTCGTAGTTCAGGAGCGGGAAAAGCTGCTGATGGTTGAGCGCCAAAATACTGGCAATCGTTTCGATCAAACCGCTGGCGGCACCCAAATTGCCGAAGTAGCTCTTGGCCGTCGTCACTGGCACATTCTGCCCACCAAAAACATCGCCGATGGCCGTCGCTTCCGCCGCGTCCCCCGCCCTGGTCGAGACGCCATGGGCGTGAATGTGGCCGATGCTCTCTTTCGCCAGGCCCGATGTACGCAGCGATTGTCGCAGCACGTTGGCGAGCGCCGCGCTCAGTTGTGCCACGCCTGCTTTGTCCATGACGGTGGACGAGCCGTAGCCCACCACTTCGCCATAAATCTTTGCTCCGCGTGCCTGCGCGTGCGACAGTTCCTCCAGGATCATTGCTCCCGCGCCTTCGCCAAGCACCATGCCTGAACGCTGCGCATCGAAGGGGCGCGAGACTTTGCTTGGATCGCCTTCGCC